>JAKQHK010000136.1 GCA_029573015.1 bacterium | reverse complement strand
GGTTGGGACGTGACCGGGAGGGCTATGCCCTCCTGTTCGTTGCTTCTGTGATACTTCCCGCCTGGTTGGGCATATCTGCGTTTCACAATAAGGATCCGCGCTACATTATGCCTGTTGTGCCGGTGGCGGCGCTGGTGATCGCCGCGGGTGTGGCTCGTATCCGCTCTCCCCTGCGACTAACGGCGCTGCTTGCGTTTCTGCTTCCCTACTGTGCGCTGCAGTATGCTGCCAGCTTTATCGACCTCGGTGTGCTTTCCAGCCGCATCGTCTCCCCTACCTTTGGCCGGTATATTGTTTCTTATGAAAAACGCGGGGCAGAACCAATTTTCACGGAAACCAACCGTTTTACCGTACCAGTTGATATCGAAACAACCCTGTTTAATCCCTTTTCCTATTTTGGCCATCTGCCCTCAACAGTGGACTGGTATGCTGCCGCAGCTGCAGACTGGCTAGCACCGGAAAGTTCAGTGCTCTTCCTCCTTGATCCGGATACCTATTTCAACCCGGAAACCATCCTGCTTTATACGAGGCTGAATAACAAGCAGGTGCAGCTGTCCGCCACAGTTGAGCAGGCCGGTGCAGTCATCTGTCTCTGGGACTACTGTCCGCCAGAAATCATCAGCCGCTGGCAGGCAGAAAACCGGCGCCAGCAGGCAGGCGAGCTGTTCCTGCCTGCCTGCACCTCGTTCGTGCTGCCCAATGCCAAGGAAGTGCTCGCCTGCCGCATCACGGCCAGCCAGCCGGCGGCAACTCCGTAGCCGGGCTTTAGGACTGGCTACAACTGGCGCGAGCTTTTTTGGATCGCATCATCTACAGTTAGACTTGCGTACTGTATGTCTTTTTCCCTGTCATCCTCTGCCCTGCCCAAGCGGCAGGTTTTTTTGTATCCGGATACAATGCCTGCATTTCCTGTTACTTGTTATAAAACAGCTGCTGCATAAAGCGATGCGTATCTGTAGAGAAGGAACAGATTGATGGGTATGATTACAGAAAAGGTCTTTGTTTGTCAGGCTGCCCGGGCCGGCAGGATTGCCGGTCCGGCTCCAGCCAGGATGACGCCAGTCAGACCGAGACTGTCCTGCGCCAATGCCACCTATACCCTGTCCAACGACCAGATCATCAGCAAGCAGCTGCGAACCGCAGCGTATTTATCCCTAATCAAGGAGGGCGCATGTCCTACCCCCAGTTCGAAGAACTGAAAGTCTGGCAGAAGGCAAAGGATCTGGCGACTGACACGCATAATGCCTTTGCCTGCTGTCCGTTCGAATCAGTGCGTGACCAGATGCAGCGGTCTTCTATTTATCTGATGAACAATATCGCCAAGGGAGTGGAACGCAAAGGTTCCAATGAATTCGACAAATTTCTCTATGTTGCCCGGGGATACTGCGGGGAATTGAAATCAACCCTTTATCTCGCGCAGGAGCTGGAATGCATTTCCGGCGAGGAGCGGGAGCAATTGAACGAAAGCTGTATCACGGTGTCCAAGATGCTGGCCGGCCTGATCAAGAAGATTCATGAACCGCGGGACAGCAACAACGACACTGCTTCCCACAGCAGTGCAGCCAGCAAGCCGGAGGAAAAAGCAGAAACGAAGTAATTCGTTCCGTTATTCCCTGTCTGGCAGAAGGGCAATTCACATCTTTTTTCCGGCTGCAAGCCATCTTCCGTACCGGGCGTACAGGCAGAAGATGGCTTTTTGCTGCGGTTTTTTCGTTTAGTTGTTCAAAAGGGCAGGGGAGAAAGGAGGAATAAAAAAGGGGGCGGGGTTGCAGGTTTTATAGAGAGAAGGTATAATCTAAACCTTTATGTAATTCTTTGTATTTATTCCTATCATTTATTGTATTGGTTTCAACATGGACCAACTACATGCAGCCATAGATACACCATTGGAACCAGAACCTAAAAGAGTTGCTATAACTGGCATGGAAGCGACCTCTTGCCGATGGGAACAATTACGACCGGCTGATCAGCAATTGATAAACGATCTAGTTGCTAAAGTTTATGGAGAAAGATTATTTGATCAGCGGTTATACAAAGCTGTTTTATTGATGATTGCTCAGGGTCTGTTGCCTCAATATGAGGAGCTAGCAGAACAAGCACGGGAAGTTTCTGCGCAACATGATCCGGATTCAGAGATGCGAGAAGCACAGGCATATGTCACTAATAGAAATGCAGGAGACATTGTTACTGTAGCTAGACATAATGGCACAGTTGACAGTACTATGACCATTACGCCTGCTGCTAGTTTGAGTGCTGCTCCTTGTTTTCAGTATTTTGGATATGATGAGTCATTGCTAGACCAATATAAGGGACGTGTCATAGAGATCGGGAGATTTGTTAAAGATTCAGGAGATGCAATTAATGCAATTTTAGCTATGGCCCTTGCCTATGTAGCCAGTTATGAATATGTAACAGATTCTGAAAATGGTTTTGCAGATAGTCAGTATATATGTGGTGTTACACAAGAGCATGTAATAAGAACTTTAAAAAAACGCGGCTTCCCTGTTACGGTTATTCCTTTATCTATTAGACCTGATATATGGCAAAGTGATGTGGCTTCACACTTTTTAACCAGAAGTGTTCTAGCAGGCTTAACCAGAGAGGATATGAATAGGGTGCGACAGGATGAAACCCTATGTGCTTTATTAGAACAAGGATTAGCGTCTTGCGGACAAACTTTAGATACTTTTAACCCGAAAGAATTCAAAGTTAGCTTTTTTATAATTCCATTACATGATTCTCAAACAAGAGAAGCGATTGAGAGCCTTCGAATACTAGCAGGTCGAAGGAGCACAGAGCCTAAACAGCCTGAGGTGAGCGAGCCCGAAACAGAAACGACACCATCACTACGACAAAGAATATCTGATATACTGCGAGATTCTTCTCTTTTTAAAGATCAAATTATAGGAATGATATTAAGATTATATATCCGTGTAAGGACGTTTAATGGTACTAGGAGAAATAGACGAATAAGTGGTGGGGATCACGCTGCTAATACAGTTCAAGATCAGTTCTCAGGTGAGCGAGCATATGGGCAAACATATTCGTTATTGGAACAATTACGAGTGTATCGAGAGATGCACGAATGGATCAGTCAACAAGTTGTGGAGGGTGGTTTTAGTGGAAGAGTACTTGATTTAGGAGCAGGTCCAGCCCTGCTTGCCGAATTGTTATACAGACAGCGTAACTGGCAGGGGGAATATGTGGGTTGCGATATGCAACCGGGCATGGTAGCGAAAGCCGGTCAAAGGATAAACAGCTTACCAGGTAGTAACGCTGCACAGGTACGCTTGGGGAAAATGGAAGATGTAATTGCGGAAGAACCTGATGGATCCCTTGAGAGGGTGGTGGCGGCCATGTCCATATATACGCTTGGTAATTGGGAAACACAAAGAGCATTCTTGAGAGATCTAGCCGTTAAATTAGCAATCGGGGGGAGATTGATTATGACCAGTCCGGTTGAAAACCCGAATTTGCAGCAAATATATCAAGCTCATATGACTGATTTGGCGGCAAGACATCAGGCAGGTGCGTTATCAGATATTCGTTACATATTAGAACAAGGTAAAGCTTATTTTTTTGGGAAAATTCTTATAGGAGAAAACACAAAGTTAATAAATAGAGCCGAGGAAGGGGTAATTCATTTTCCCTCTGATGACGAGATTCGTCAGCTTGAAGATATGGGTTTATTTGTTGTAAAACAAGAAACTATGTATGCAGGGCAGGCTCAGTGTCTGGTCCTAGAAAAACGCAAGCTACCGCATAGTTGAGCAGTATTGTCTTGTATTCCTTCGTAGACTCATATATAACGTAGGTGTGCATTATATATGGGAGATAGTATGTCGCTGGGCATTTTTTTATTAAAAAACGTTCCCTATTTTCTTACATTAAGCGTAAACGCTATCCTTGCCACGCTAGTGTTGCGCGCAAATACTCGTAATCCTATAAATAGATGGTTAGCAGCAGTTATTATCGCTATCTGTGTATGGATTACTAGTTTGTTTTTTTTATACAATCATGAATTCGATGTATTTATGGTTTTTTGGGGGAGGATTGCTTTCTCCAGCACAAATGCATTGTGTTTATTTCTTTTTTTATTTGCCTACCATTTTCCATCAAAAAGTGTTTCTTTGCCCAAAGTAATTTTTTGGGCGATTATTTATATCACATCATTAACTATTATATTGGGATTTACCAGATTAATAATTAATGATGTCGACTTAGTTAACAATACACCGTATCCCAAATATGGCATATTATTTATTTTATTTATTATTTCATTTGTCAGTTGTTTAGCAGCAGCTTTTTATTTATTAATACGAAAATATAGTAACGAGCGAGGATATGAACGCAATCAAATCCTGTACATTTTTTTGGGATTCTTCTTATCAGTTTTTTTTGCCTTCATAACTAATCTTGTTGTACCAACATTGACGGGTGATTCATCTACTGCCAGATTAGGACCTTTAACAACGTTAATACTTATAGGATTCGCTACTTATAGTATTCTTCGTTATCGTTTCCTCGACATCCATCTCATCGTTCGCCGTAGTCTTATTTATTCATTACTATTTTTAACTACCCTTTTATTCTTTGCGCTAATCGCTGTTATCGGACCTAATGTAATCTTGAATCGCAATGAACCACTCGAGCTGGAAGACCTGCTGGTTGTCATGCTGCTCACATTTTTCATCGTACCGCTGCAACGCCTGTTTGAACGTTTAACCGACAACTTTTTTTTCAAAGCCCGCTATGACACTCAGCAGACCATGCTTGCTTTGAGCAAGAACATGGCTGGCACGATCGACCTGCGCAAACTGGAAGACCGCTTGGTGAGCACCATCGACGGAACCCTTAGACCGGCGGGCATCAGCCTCTGGCTGTTTGATCAGGAAGCTGATTTCGGCTACCGGGCAGTGATCGCTGAGAAGCGTGGCGCCGTGGCGATCAAGCCTTCAGCCGTTGCAACCCTTACCCGCTACGCGACAAGCATTACCCGACCGGAAATTATCGTGACCGAGGAAATGAACCAGCGCCTCCAGCGAGAGGGGGCGGTGCACAGCTGGGATGAAAAGTTTGTTACTATTCTGAATGAAAATGCCATAGCCGTATTCATCCCGCTTGTCTACAAAGACGAATGGGTAGGCATGCTGTTACTCCAAGAGAAAAAGTCGCAGGATGCGTATTCCAATGAGGATATCCGACTCCTCGACCTCGTGAGCCATCAGGCAGCCATGGCTATCGACAATGCCCGCCTCTATACCAGTCTGGAGCAGCGGGTGCAGGAACGAACCGAGCAGCTCGAGGAAGCCAACCGGCATTTGAAAAAGCTCGACAAAGCCAAGACTGAATTTCTTTCCATTGCTTCCCATCAACTGCGCACTCCGCTGTCGGCCATTCGCGGTTACCTTTCCCTGCTCATTGATGGGGACTATGGGGAAGTATCTGATACCCAGAAGACGGTGCTGGGCAAAACATCAGACAATGTGCGCCGGCTCGTGGCGCTGGTTAATGACCTACTGAGCCTGGCCCGCATCGAGGCAGGCACTGGTCCCAAAGGCTTGAATCTGGAAGATGTCAATTTCGTAGATATGGTGGACGTCATGGTAGATGAGCTGATGGTCAAAGCCAGGAATAAGAATATCAAGCTTGTCTGGGAACGTCCGGAGCAGGAGATCGTTGCAGAGGTAGATAAAGAAAAGATGGAGCAAGTGGTGATGAATCTGATCGATAATGCGATTAATTATACCCTGACCGGTTCGGTGACGGTGCGGCTGACGGAGGATAAAAAGGGAGTAACCTACAGCGTACAGGATACAGGGATTGGGATTGATAAGGATAATATTGATAATCTGTTTGCTAAATTTTACCGGACGCAGGACGCAATTAAGGTTCGGCCGGACGGCACTGGGATCGGGCTGTACCTCTGCAAGACCGTGGTCGAGTCCCACCAGGGAAAAGTCTGGGTGGAGAGTGAGGCAGGGAAGGGGAGTACCTTTTTTGTCCAGCTTCCAAAGAAACAGCTAAGAGCAGCTCCAGCAGCTGAACAGCCAGAAGATGCCCAGTCCGCGCCCGCAACGCTTGCCGAGGGAGAGCAGGTTCACTGATAGGTTCCTGCGGGTTTGTAACCCGCAGGTATTATTATCTGAGATTGTGTCAACGCGGATTCTCACGCTCACATTCGTTCGCTCCCTCTCCAGGGCAGGCAGAATGACACAATCGGAGCGTTAGCAGAATCCCTAATACACACAAATCGCCCTGCACTTACTGCGGGGCGGTTTTTCATACAGACAGACGGTATGGAGCAGACAGACTTGTATTCAGAGGAGTTACAAACTCCGTGTTACAGGTTACAAACCTGTAACAACACCAGAGACTCAAGACTCAAGACTCAAGACTCAAGACTCAAGACTCAAGACTCAAGACTATTTTAATACCAGACACTTACCCCGCGTTCTGAGATGAACACATCGAGCGGATAGAATCCGGCTTCCTCCCAGGCCCATTCGATGTCTTCCTTTTGGAATTGGTCAAAGGCAATGCCAATGCAACAATCTCCGCCGCCTGCACCACTTAGCTTTGCCCCGCCATTGTGCTGTTTGGCGATTTCCGCCATTTTGGCGAGCTCAGGCGTTTCAATCGGTACACTTGCCAGTGCGCCCAGCTTGCCGAGTACCAGCCGGTTTGCTTCAAGGAGATTGAGGACATGGGTTTGGTGTTCATCCTTGATAGCAGCCAGCAGGGTGGTGGTGGTCTGGGAGATCATGCCCATGAGTTCGTTATAGGCTGAGGTGTTTGCCTGTTTGTATGCTTCCATTGTCTTGATCATGTCCGGGGTTGACGCCGGTTTGCCGCTGTAGGCCGCAAAAAGAAGCATTTCTTTGGGTAAGGTTACTTTTTCAACCGCCAGTCCAGGCCATGTTTCTGCGCACAACTCTTTGAGCGGTTTCTGTTGGTCAACCTGTTCGATCAGCCAGTGGGGGTCGAAACGGGTATAGCTGTTTACCCCGCCGTAGGTACAGGCAGCGAGATCAGTGCCACTGCCGACATTACCCTGTGCTTGGTAGTGAGCGACAGCTGCAAGCTTGAAGATAACATCAAGGGTGGCTCGACGGGCAAGATCATAGCCGTTGACTTTAAGCAGAGTGCCGATAATCGTGACCGTTACCCCCGCACTGGACCCGAGACCGACCTTGGCCTGGCTGCCATCAGTCAGGGTGATGGCATGCTCGATCGTATCAGTGCTGATCGTAAACGGCTTGTAGGCTTTTCCGTCCTCTTCCAGGTAGCGAAGCGCTGCTTCGATAGCCTGGCGGGCGATTTCCGCTTTCTGTGCCTGCTCCTCGGGGAGAGCAGGCGTGAAGCTGAAGTGTTTGTCAGTATATGTACCAGAAAGGTTGTTCATCTGGAGATCAGGCAGATTGATGATTGTCTGCTCGCTGTCCTCATAGTCGCAGTACACATACCGGTCAAAAGCGGCAACAAGCGCGGGATGGCCGGGTTCAAGTACCGCCCATTCGCCAGAAAGGATGAGTTTACCCGGAGCCTGGATCGTCAGTTTCATGGTTTGTGAGGTGTGAGTGGATAGGCTTTTTGGGGTTGCCTGGTTTGTTAGACGCAATAAATCGGCATTCTTCTCCCCCTGTATACTATGTTACCGAAGCTGTGGCGAGAAGTCCAGCTTCAGTATTGACCGGGGACTGAAAAACATGGTATATGTCAATTCGTATGAAAAAATATTACAAAGTAGGATCATATGGAACGAGAACGCATTTCCATTACTCTGCGCCGGCAACTGCTCCAGAAGGTGGACAAAATAGTTGACGGGATGAAAATCCGCAACCGTTCCCATGCGATCGAGTACCTATTGACCAAGGCGCTCGGCAGAGGCATATCCCGGGCAGTCATCCTCGCGGGCGGACCGGGGACAAACATGCGGCCGTTTACCTATGAGACTCCTAAAGCCTTGATCCCGGTGCATAACAAGGCATTGCTCGAATACACGATCGAACTGCTCAAGAAAAATCAGATCGTGGATGTGATCATTTCCATCGGCCATCTCGGTGACAAGGTCCGTGAGCATTTCGGCAAGGGCGACCGCTTCGGGATCAATATCCAGTATGTGCAGCAGCCAAAATTGGTTGGCACGGGCGGGGCGCTCGCCGGGGTAGCGGGTATGTTTTTTGATGAACCGTTTATCCTCGTGCACGGAGATATCCTCATCGATATTGACCTCGAGGATATGATCAGTTTTCACCGCGACCAGGCAGCGCTCGTGACCATGGCCCTGACCTCTGCTGCTGACCCGTCGCACTACGGTATGGTGTCCGTGCGGCGTAACGAGGTGGTTGGTTTTTCCGAGAAACCCGACACGCGGTCCTACCGTTCCAACCTGATAAATGCCGGTCTGTATATCTGTGATCCCATGCTGTTTGACTATTTGCCGCCAGCAGAATCGTTTTCGCTGGAAAAAGATGTGTTTCCCCAGCTGATTGATGAGAACAAGCTGGCTGCCTATATGTTTGATGGTGAATGGTTTGATGTCGGAACCCCGGAAGCATACGAACGGGTTCTGCAGGAATGGAGGGTATGATGGAAAATGCATTCGGGCTCGCCCTCATGCACGTGACCGAACGGGCGGCGATTGCGGCGGCTCGTACTATGGGCTATGGAGATCGCGCCTATGCCGACGCAGAAGCAGTAGCAGTCATGCGTGAAGAGCTCAACCAGCTGCAGATGAAAGGTACCGTGGTCATCGGCGAGGGGGAGCGTGACAAGGCACCCATGCTTTATGTCGGGGAACAGATCGGTAACTGGTCCCTCGAAGCGGCGCCGGAAATTGATATCGCGGTTGATCCGCTCGAGAATACCAATGCCACGGCCAATGGGACGAATAATGCCATTGCCGTTCTGGCGATCTCCGAAAAAGGTGGTCTGCTCGGCGCTCCGGATATATATATGAATAAAATAGTTGTCAGCCATGAGGCAAAAGGGGTGATTGATCTGGAAGCCCCGCCCAAGGACAACCTGCGCAAGATTGCCAAGGCCATGGAGCGCGAAGTTGATGATCTGGTCGTCGCCATCCTGAAACGGGACCGGCATGCTGAGCTTATTGCCCAGGTCCGCGATGCCGGCGCCCGCATCAAACTTATTCCGGACGGTGATCTGAGCGCCGGCATCGCGGCTGCTTCCCGCGGGACAGGCGTGCATGTGGTCATGGGTATCGGCGGGGCGCCCGAGGGCGTGCTCACTGCGGCAGCCATGCGCTGTTTGGATGGGGAAATCCTCGGGCAGCTTGTTGCTATCGGTGCTGAGCAGCAGGCGCGGGTTGACGAATTGGGAGTTGATTTGCAGCGCATTTATACCACCAAAGAGCTTGCCTCGGGTGAGAACATCATATTTGCAGCTACAGGCGTAACTGACGGCGATTTGCTCAAAGGGGTGCGGTTCTTCGGCGGAGGCATCCGTACCGAGACATGCATTATGACTACCCAGAGCGCCAAGGTCAGGCTTGTCGACACGATTCACAAGGAGCGCAGCGATATCGGTTTGAAACTTAAATATACTTAATGAAAGAACACTATGGTCAGTTCTCGTTCCCGGCTGGTGCAGCCGAGCGTTACCTTTGGTTTAAGTGCCAAAGCCAAGACCATGAAAAAGCAGGGGATTGACGTGATCTCGTTCGGCATCGGCGAGCCGGATTTTCATACCCCGGAATCAGTCAAGCAGGCTGCCAGGGATGCGATTGATGCCAACAAGACCGGCTATACTCCCTCGATCGGCGAGCCTGACCTCCGTCAGGCGATCAAGGATAAATTGGAAAAAGAAAACGGCCTTACCTACGAGCTGTCCCAGATCGCCGCCGGCAACGGAGGCAAAGGCGTGCTCTATCACATTTTTTTAAGTTTGCTCGATCCAAGCGATGAGGTGGTGATTATCACTCCTTACTGGGTATCCTATCCGGAGCAGGTCCGTCTTTGCGGTGGTGTGCCGGTGTTTGTGCAATGCGATCCGCATACCTTCGCCATCGACAGCGAAGACCTCAAAGCCAAAGTTTCAGCTAAAACCAGGATCATCCTCATCAATTCCCCGAGCAATCCCTGCGGTGTCGTGTATACCGAGGAGCAGCTGCGTCTGGTGGCTGATCTTGCCCAACAGCATAACAGCTACATTTTAAGCGATGAAGTCTACGAACATTTTTACTATGGAGAAAAACCGCGTTCCATTGCTTCCCTGCATGAGGATGCGTATGCCCGTACGATCATCGTCAATGCCGTTTCCAAAACCTATGCCATGACTGGCTGGCGCATCGGATTCGTAGCTGCGGCTGACAAGGAGGTGATTGCTGCCTATTCCCGCCTGCAGGACCATACCCAGTCCAATCCCTGCAGTATAGCTCAGTGGGCAGCCGTAGAAGCGTATACCGGTTCGCAGGATAGTGTCACGGTTATGCGGGATGCGTTCCGCAAACGCCGGGACAGTATGGTGCAACTGCTAAATGCAATTCCTGGTCTGCACTGCGCCACACCTGAGGGAGCCTTCTACTGCTTTCCGCGCTATGAGCTGGCCATGCCTTCTCTCCAGCTGGCTGAACAGCTGCTCGAGGAAGCACACGTAGTGGTCATGCCCGGCGAGCCGTTCGGTCTGGAGGGGTATCTGCGTTTGAGCTATGCAGTAGCTGACGAGCATATCCCTGCCGGCATTGAGCGCTTGCATGCCTGGTTTGCTGCCCACCCTGTTATATAGGACAAAATCAATTAATTTATCCATTAGTATCAGAGAGCTATGTACAAGGAATACTTAGACCGGCGTCTGCATGAAGTGAGTCGTGTCATCCCGAACCTCGCAATTGATACCCTGCGCAGTCTGGCAAAGCACGAAGAAAAAACCAGCAAGCACGGTCAGCCGGTGTATCACACCCGGGTGCGCAACCGCAGCGCCAAACAGACGTACCATGTCGGGGACGAGGTGGATCTGGGCGTGTTCCAGCAGGAGACGTCCCTGGAGGATGCAAAAAAATTGTTTGACGAAGTCATCGAGTTCTGCGAGGACCGCGAGCTGATCTGTATCGACCGGCAGATGGGTAAACACGCAGAGATCAACTATATGTGCCGTATGTATGTGACCAAGCCCTATGCCCGTCTTGCGTACATGTGGGCGCAAAGTCTCTTCGAGCCGGAGGAAGCAAGCGCACCGGATTTTATCTCGGTGTATGTCCCCGAATGGCCGGAAGTGCGGATCGTGGTTGAACCGGTTTCTGGTGTAACGCTCATACTGGGTACAGATTATTTCGGGGAAGCCAAAAAATCTTTCCTGCGTAAAGCCATGTACCGCTTCAAGCAGGATCATGGTGGTCTGGGATTGCATGCGGGCAGTAAAGAGCTTATCGTCAAGCATCCCTCCGGCGAAATGAAACGGACAGGTTTTATCATGTTTGGCTTAAGCGGTACCGGCAAAACGACCTTGACCATGCATGACCACGGCCTGCAGGGCGAGGAAGGCGTGGTGATCAAGCAGGATGATGTGATCCTGATGGATGATGCGGGATACTGCTACGGCACCGAGCGGGGTTTTTTCATCAAGACCGAAGGCCTCGATGAAGGACAGAAGGTGCTGTACGACGCTGCCATGCATCCGGATAGCATTTTTGAAAATGTCTGGCTGCATGAAGACGGGTCCATCGATTTCATTGACGCAGAATTGACTTCAAACGGTCGGGGGATGATTGCCCGGGAACGGGTAAAACATACGGACACAGATATCAACCTTCCGAAAGCACACAATATCATCTTTATTACCCGTCGTGATGATATTATTCCGCCGGTGGCCCGGCTGACTGCCGAACAGGCAGCCGCCTACTTCATGCTCGGGGAATCGATCGAGACGTCTGCCGGTGATCCGACCAAGGCCGGCCAGTCCAAGCGGGAAGTCGGCACCAACCCTTTTATCATTGGTCTTGAATCTGACGAGGGTAACCGGCTTTTGCATATTCTTCGAAAAAATCCTGATATGCGGTGTTACGTGCTCAATACCGGCAGGGTAGGAAAGAAAGAGGGAGCAGCCGGTGAAAAAATAACCGTACAACTGTCCACCGAGGTACTCAAGCATATAGCCCTCGACGATATCACCTGGGAAAAAGATCCGGATTGGGGATATGAAGTAGCAACGGCTATACCCGGTATTGATATGGAGAAATATACACCAGCGCAGCATTATACCAAAAAGGAATATGCAGCCCTTGTCGAGAAACTGCGGGCAGAACGCATCGCCTGGCTGGCAAAGTTTGATGGGTTGGATCCTGCCATCCCTGCAGCTATCGAGAAATAAAGTATTCTCACAGTTACTGCTACGAGGAGGACACTATGGCGCGTACGCAATATGTCCATACCTTCGGTGAAGGCCGGGCACAGGGCTCAGCCGGGATGAAGGATCTGCTTGGTGGCAAGGGAGCCGGTCTGGCGGAAATGGCCCAACTCGGTCTGCCGGTTCCTCCGGGCTTTACCATATCAACGCAAGCTGTGAAGCTGTTGCGCAGTGGGGTACAGCGTCAAGAAATCGAGGTAGAAGTAGAAGCAGGTTTGCGTTTTGTCGAGCAATGCCTGGACCGTCGCTTTGGGGATGCACAGTCTCCCTTGCTCGTATCCGTGCGTTCCGGGGCAGCTGTTTCCATGCCCGGGATGATGGATACGGTATTGAATATTGGTTTGAATCCCGAAACGATTGTTGGTTTGACCCGCGCCAGTTCTAACGAACGTTTTGCCTGGGACAGCTACCGCCGGTTAATCCAGATGTACGGAGAAATAGTCCTCGGGCTAGAGCATGCTGGTGAGCAGGAGCAGAGTCCGTTTGCGGTACTGCTGGCAACAGCCAAGGAACGCCGGGGTGTTACCTCAGACCTTGATTTGACGGCCGCGGATCTGCAGGAGCTGGCAGGTGAGTATGAGTCTTGTATCGAGCGCCTGGCTTCCAGATCTTTTCCAGCTGCGCCTCGGGAGCAGCTCTGGGATACGATTATGGCGGTTTGCGATTCCTGGGACAATTCCCGGGCGCGTACCTATCGGCAGATTCATGGCATACCCGAGGATCTGGGCACAGCCATAAATGTGCAGGCCATGGTATATGGCAACCTTGGATCAGAGAGCGGCACCGGCGTGATGTTTACCCGTAATCCCGCCAATGGAGAGCGGGAGCTGTATGGCGAGTTCCTTATGAATGCCCAGGGAGAGGATGTGGTCGCCGGGGTGCGCACTCCGGAGCCGATCGCTCGACTGGCGGATGTCATGCCAGCCGCCTATCAGCAGCTAACCGAGGTAAGCAGCATTCTGGAAAAACATTA
>JAKQHK010000083.1 GCA_029573015.1 bacterium | reverse complement strand
GGATAATTCGACTTACTGCTCGCCTTAGCTCGCAGAGTCTCATTATCCAATCAACTGCTCGGAGTACCTCGCAGGATAATTCGACTTACTGCTCGCCTTAGCTCGCAGAGTCTCATTATAATTTTCACCTGTTGTTAAAGTTCACGTATCCTTAACCCTAAATTCTAGATTCTAAATTCTAAATTCTAAATTCCATTATTCTATTGTCTTATAGCCTGGATGTCACTGAGTAACAGTATAATGTATTGTCAAAGTATTTGCTACTAGCCTTTACCAGCAAGCAGTACACAGGTATGCATATTAAAGCGCTATTCGAGTTTGTCAAGGATTTCTTCCGGAATATCGAAATTGGCAAAAACGTCCTGCACGTCTTCGTTGTCCTCAAGCGCGTCGATCAGGGTGAGGATCTGGCGGGCAATATCTTCGTTTTCCACTTTAACCGTGTTCTTGGGCAGCATGGTGATTTCGGCATCTTCAAAGTTGATTTTTTGTTCGACGAGTTGCTTTTTTACTGTTTCAAAATTGCTGACTGCCATGGTAATCTGCAGGCCGTCGCTGTCCTCGCTGACATCATCGATGGGGAGATCCATCAGCTTCAGGGTTAGTGCTTCGAACTGGTGAGGAGTGGCAGGCACATAGGCACTGCCTTTCTGCTCAAACATCCAGCCGACACAGCCTGATTCGCCGAGATTGCCATTATACTTGGAAAAGGTATGTCTGATTTCTGCAGCCGTGCGGTTGCGATTGTCCGTAAGAGCTTGCACGATAATCGCGACACCTCCCGGCGCATATCCTTCATAGGTGATTTCAACCATTTCGGCGCTGTCAGCTCCCTGACCACTGGCTTTTTTTATGGCACTTTCAATATTGGAGAGCGGCATACTTGACGCGCGCGCCTTGTCGATGGCTAGTTTGAGCTTGAAATTCGCTTCCGGATCTGGGCTGCCGCCGGTCTTGACCGCAGAGGTGATATTTTTGATCAGTTTGGTGAACATGCTGTTTTTTTTCTGGTCGTTTTCAGCTTTTTTTCGTTTGATGGTCGACCATTTGGAATGACCGGACATGGGGACACCGATGTTAGGGGATAGAGGACAGGGGTAAGGGCGAAGATGATTGTAGCAAAGCTAGAATAGAAGCTCAAGAAGTGCCGTATGCCCCTTCTCTGGCTGTTTAATACGAACGAAGCACGACGGTTGTCTGCAGGTCAACGGCAGCGCGCAGTTGCGGTTTGGTGCCGTCGTTGTCAACAGATTCGGCAGAAAGGGATACCGTCACCGCGTCCGGCTTGCCAATTCCTCCCTTGGTTACCTCCACGGAAAAAGAGGTTATGCGCACCTGGTCGCTGTTAAGCCGAAGAGGATTGGGATCTGTCGGTAGACCACGTTTGCGGTAGAGGGACTCTGCTTCCCAGTCATAAATAATGATGCTGTTATCATTCATCTGCAATGCCAGTTGGCTGGCTTCCGTATAATCATCCTTGATCATCCTGGCCTGTCTCGCATCCATGGTGATCTCTTTGAGGATTGTCTGCGCCTGGGTATATGTTTCGCCTGAAATAGTCGTTTTGGTCTGGGTTTTGGTCAGGCTGAAGAAAACGGCGATTGCTGCCAGGGCAAGCACAGCAAAGATGCTGATCGCCACGAGGGCTTCGATCAGGCTTGTACCGGCTTGACCGGCAGATATGGTTTCGAAGCGTGTTTTTCTGTGCATCGTCTTACCAGTCTGACAGGATGGTTACGAGTTTCGATTCATGCAGGATGTCACCGTCCTTCCAGCCGATTACGCAGGATAAGGTGCGTGATATCGGGGTGTTGTCGGTTTCCGAGAAGATAATTTGCCGGTAGAGGGTAGTCAGTCTGGCATCGTCCGGGAAGCCTCCGGCTCCGCGATGGCCGTAGCGCATAGTAGTCTCGTCCAGGCTGAGCCGGAAGTACGGGTCAGCTAGATTATCTTCATCTGTTTTTTCTAACACCCACCAGCTGGATGCAGCATCGTAATATAGCCGGAAATAAGTAGGAGCATCGTTTTCCCAGATGGTTTCACTGCTCCAGTCCCAGGGAAGGTCCTGTGCCGGATCGGTAAGCCTGATGATCCCCATGCCATCCCGGATTTGCCTGATCGCTTCCAGGGCTTCCTGCTCGAGCTGGTCTGCCTTCTGCCATTCCTTGTTCTGCACCTGTATCTTCAGGGTTCGCAGGCTGAGGCTGAGCAGTACGACAAGCACAGAGGAAACCACTGCAATGCCGATGATCGCCTCAATAAGCATCTGGCCGGGTGAACCGTTGCGTGTTACTGCCTGTTTTGCTGAGGGGACGGGAGGATACATCTGCTGTGTATAAAAAATTGATAAGCAGTTTGTCGTGTTAATAAGTGATAGTCGATGTACTCAGCTGACATCACCAAACTCAAGGACACTAATTTCAATGGTATATGTTTTTAGTTGCAGGGTGATAATGATTTTTCCATCACTAAAAGATGCGGATCCGAGGCTGCCGCTTAGCCGACCGTCCGGGACGCTGAAATATATGTCTGTATTGGCAGGAAACACTCTGTATAGCTGAATTCCTTGCGGTAGCGCGTGGGGGATTTTGCGTTCGTCCGGCGTTTCAGTTTCATAGCTTGCCAGATTACCGTTTTCGTCTTCCCAGACTTCCCAGATCGTGTAGCTGTCACTGGCAGGGTCGAAATGTACTGCATAGGCTGCCAGGGCAGTATTATACGGGTGTTCAGGAATGTTCGTTCCGGTTTTTACGGCAGTCGACCAGGTGCGTGTCTGGCGGATATCAGCCTTGAGCTGGTTTTTGGCAGCTTTCAGTTGATTTTTGTAACGAAAAGAATGGAACCGGGGTATGGCTATAGCGCTGATCAGCCCGACGATCATGGTGACAATCAGGACTTCGATGACGGTGAAACCGGTTCTGTGATGGGGGGAGGGTGTGGGCATGGAGGATGAGTCAGATGTAATGCAGGTAGACTTGACGTTAAAAAATGATGAAACTGCGCAAGTACCAGGCCAGAATCTGTTCGCCAAACAGCAGGGTGGTCACAGCCCCGAAGCTGAGAAAGGGACCGAACGGTATGATATCCTTACTGGTTTTTTTCTTGCTGATGATAAGTATAACGCCTATACATGCCCCGCTGACGAAACCGAGGAACAGGGCCGTAAAGTTATGGGGGAATCCGGTCACAAGACCGATGAGGAATGCCAGCTTGATATCGCCCTCGCCCATGCCTTTGCCTTTGGTTGCCAGAACGATTAGTCCGATGAACAGGGCATTCAGTCCTCCGGCTGCTATATAAGTCAACATCTGGATTTGGTAAAGCAAGGCAAGTAATACCAGATTGAGGATAGTACCGGCTGCGACAAAGCGGTCGAGGATCAAGAAATGTCGGTAGTCATGATAGGAAATGAGGGTAAACAGGCTGGCATTTACCAGCCAGAATGCCAGCATCAGCCAAGCCTGCGGTTCGGGTAGTGTTGCATATATTGATTGATGCCAGACCAGTCCGCTCAAGGCAAACAGGATACCGAGAATGCATTCTGTTAGGGTATAGCTAACATCTATTTTTTTCCGACAGGAGTGGCACCGTCCTCTGAGAAACAGGTAACTGATGATGGGTATTAGTTCATACCAGCTTAGGTTTTTTCCGCAGTGATCACAATGTGATCTGCCTCGGGAGACCTGTTCGTTTTTACTGAGACGGGTAGACAGATTGCAGAGGAAGCTCGCGATGCTGGCGCCGCTGATGAAAAAAAACAATCCAAGCAGAATGGGCATGGGAGTGCGTTTGTATAGATATCTGTTTCAAAAATCCGTTATCACCAGATCAGTATACCGTTGAAAGGGGTAAAAAAAAAGTCCCGTGTTTTCAAACACGGGACTTTTTGACTTGATCGTTGTTAATACGGTTTAGTTTGAGCTATAGACCGTATAGATTTCTTCTCCCTCTTCAGCATTTTCCAGGGTTGCGTTCAAGGTGTATTCATCGCCGTCTGATGTGTAGGAATAATAATAGTCAGCGCCGTCGCGGGGATCCTGGGGAAGGGTCTTGATATATTCCGGGGTAATCGTACCGTCCAGATCGTCATAGTCACCGGTAGGATAGCCCATTTCATCATCATAATACAATTCCAGAGCAGTTTTGACTTCAGCAAGGTCAGCTTTGCGGCGGGAATCGCGTGATTTGCGGTTGGCGCTGGAGAGGTTGACGATGACCAGAGCAGCCATGACACCGATGATGGCAATAACCACGAGCAGTTCGATGAGCGTAAAACCTCTTTCTCTTTTCATTTTTACTCCTTTCTGTGAGTGGGGTGGGTAGAGATTGGTTTCTGTATATGTAAATAATTATTCGATGACATTGACCAGGTTGTAGATCGGCATGAGGATTGCCATAACAATAAATCCTACTCCCGCTCCCATGACAGCCATGAGAAGCGGTTCGAGCAGGGTAGTCAGATTTTTGGTGATATTCTCGACCTCAGTGTCATAAAACTGTCCCAGCTTGAAAAGCATGTCATCTACTGCGCCTGTCTGTTCCCCGATCCCGACCATGGAGGGGATCATCTCCGGAAACAGCCCGCTTTCCTTGAAACCCGTTGCTAATGGTACACCTTTTTCAACCTGTTTGGCAATCCCTTTTATACTGTCGGTATAGATATGATTTCCTACGAGATCAGCAACGATTTCCAGGCTTTTCAGCAGGGGTACCCCGCTGGACATGAGCATGGCCATGACCCGGGTCATGCGGGTATAGATGACCAGTTTAGACATGTTTCCAAAAACCGGCAGCTTAAGGGTAACAACATCCATCATGTTTTTCCCGGTGGGTGTTTTAATAAATTTGAAAAAAGCAAAAATGGAGCCGCCGGCGATCATGATGGCGAGCCACCAGAGGTTGATGAGAAAATCACTCAGCCAGAGCATGATCTGCGTGGGTATCGGCAGATTTTCTCCTGCCTCGGCGAAGAGGTCGGAAAGCTCCGGAATGACAACAACGCTCATCAGAATGATAACTCCTACCATGGCCACCATGACCAGTCCGGGGAGGATCATGGCTCCCTTGATTTTGCCGCGGATTTCATTATCGCGTTCCATCTGGTCAGCGAGCCGGGTAAGCGAGGTGTCGAGCGTACCGCTGACTTCACCGGCTTTAACAATATTCACGAACAGGTTGGAAAAAACTTCAGGATGGAGGGCAAGCGCTTCAGAAAAAGTTTTCCCTCCTTCGATATCAGCCAAAACTTTAGAGATTATTTCGCGCAATTTCTGATGGGAGGTCTGTTCCTCAACAAGCTGCAGGGCTTGGAGCAGCGGTATGCCCGCATTAACGATAGCCGCCAGCTGCCGGGTAAAGATTACTTTTTCCTTCATGGGGATGCCCATGAGATCTTTGAGGGAGGCGAAGATGGTCAAACCCTTATGGGCTTCGGTAATTTCGAGCGGAAGCAGCTGGCGGTCGCGCAGCTGGGTGATGACCGAATTCTTGTCGCGCGCTTCGGTAGTACCTTGTTTGATATTGCCTTCGGCATCACGAGCTTTGTACTGGAATTGGGCCATATTGTATTAGCTTTTAGGGGTTAGATAGTAGGGTCAAGGGTTATGGGAGATATTAATCCTGTGAAATGCGCATCACTTCTTCGAGTGTGGTGCGGGCTTCCAGTGCTTTCAGGATACCATCTTGTTTGAGGGTGATCATGTAATTCTTTTTGGCAACGTTCAACAGATCGAATTCGGACGCCCGCTGGATAGTGAGTCGGGCGATTTCTTCATTTGCTTCCAGTACTTCATAGATGCCAACACGTCCCTGATAGCCGGTCTGGTTACAGGTGTCGCATCCTAGTCCTTTGACGAGCTTGATCGGTTTTTCCAGGATATCCTTGGGCAATTTCGGATACCATTGCGGTATTTTATCCTTGATAGGACTCTTGGGATCAAAGAGCTCTGGCAGGGACTCCCTGATCATATCAGCTATTTCCTTGGGAGCCTCGTACATGTCCATGCAGTCCGGACATATTTTACGTGCCAGGCGCTGCCCGATGACGATACGGAGGGAAGAGGCGAGCAGAAACGGTTCGACTCCCATGTCGAGAAAGCGGGGAATAGCGCCGGCAGCGCTGTTGGTGTGCAGGGTGGAAACCACTAAATGTCCAGTCAGGGCAGCATGGATAGCCATCTCGGCAGTCTCATGGTCGCGTATTTCACCGACCATGACGATATCAGGATCCTGGCGGAGCACGGATCGCAAGCCGCTGGCAAACGTCAGGCCAGCCTGCACATTGATCTGTACCTGATTGACTCCGGTGATCCAGTATTCGACCGGATCTTCCAGGGTGATGCAGTTGACAGTCCCTGAGTTAAGCTGGGTGAGCACGGCGAAAAGCGAGGTGGATTTACCGCTACCGGTAGGGCCGGTGGTGAGGATGAGGCCGTTAGGCCGTTTGATATTGCGGTTGACGATATCGAGCGCCTGGCCGCGGTAACCGAGCTGTTCCAGTGTCGGTGCAGCGGTCGATCGGTCCAGAATTCTCATGACGATCTTCTCACCGAAGATCGTCGGCAGGGTCGAGATACGCAGATCCGAATCTTTATTGTTAAAAGTGATGCGGAAACGTCCGTCCTGCGGGATGCGTTTCTCATCGATCTTCAGGCGTGACATGATCTTGATACGCGAGACTACCGCCGGTTGCACCTGTTTCGGCAGGGTCAATGCTTCCTGCATGACGCCGTCAACACGGTAGCGCACCCGCGTTTTTGTTTCCATGGGTTCGATATGGATATCGCTGGCGTTCGATTTGACTGCATACTCCAGAATGGTGTTTACAACGCGGGCAACCGGCGCATCGATGAGACTATCCTCTTCCAGACCGGAGGAGTCTCCTTCTGAGGTGATGCTGATGCTTTCCTCGTCCTGTACATCCGCGAGTGCTTTATTGATTTCAGAGGTCAGGCCGCGGTACTGGTCCTGCAAGGCATGGATGTGTTTGGGGAGGGCCATGTAGGGTTCGATGACGAGACCGGTTTTCTTTTCGAGGAATTCGATAGCTTGAAAATCAGCTGGATTGGCCATCGCGACCTTGAGGTGGCTGTTTTCATCCTGGAAAAAAGCAATGACATCGTATGTCTTGGAGATGCGCTCCGGGATGATTTTTAATACCTCGTTCGGGACTTTGGATTTTTCCAGATTGATGAAGGGTACATCGAGAAGGATCGCTTGCGTTTTGGCAAGCACTTCCTCGGTGACATAGCCGTTATCGAGGATGATCTGTCTGGCAGTTTTTCCGCTGGCAGACAGTTCTTTTTTGATCGTGGTGCATTGATCCTCTGAGATCAATCCCAAGCTATGCAATGTGTCTTCAAGTGTTTTATTTGTGAGAGCCACGCAGGAACTCCTGTCGTTCTTTTTTTGTCTAAAGGCAAAACTTTTTGTGCTAGTTCGGTGCCTGGAATACCAATGCTTTCCAGGCATGCTCCTGGTATTCGTCAACCTGCGTCAGCTGTGGCACGGCACGCTGGATCTCATGGACCTGAGTTTCGAGGAATCCCGAGACGATGAGCGTACCCCGCGGTTTGAGCTGACGGATCAGATATTTACTGTTCATGATTATAATGCTTGCGGAAAGATTGGCAATAACCAGATCAAATTGTTTACTGATATCCGAGACAGAGGCATGATGAAGGCTGATCTGATCCGTGCATCCGTTCATGTCTATGTTGCGTTGTGTCCCGGTAATTATTTTTTCATCGATATCAATGGCTACAATATGCTCTGACCCAAGCTTGGCAGCAGTGATTGCCAGGATTCCCGAACCGGTGCCGACATCAAGTATGGACATGTGCGGTTTGCTGTGTACTTCCAGCGCTTTGATGCTCAGATGCGTGGAGGGGTGGATTCCTAGCCCAAACGCCTGGCCGGGGCTGATGGAAATGATCGCAGCTCCGCGGGGCAGCGCTTCGGTAGGCCCCTCGCTGTCAGACAGCTTGATACCGATGGTATCGGTTGCCCAAAAAATCGTAAGGTTATTGGTTGCATCAATATCAGCAGCCGGATCCTTTACGGCGGAAAAGCGTGCTTCCGCTATTTCGCAGAGATCAAAAGCCTGCAGGTGCCAGATATCCTGCAGCAGTTTTGCTTTACGCTGCGGAAATTTATCATCCTGGAGTATATAGGTGGCAATTTCAAACCACTGTTTACCGTTTTTTTCGAACAGATCGCTGATGAAAAGGTGAAGGAAGCCATTCTGGTAAAAAACCGCATGCAGGCTTTCCACCATATCTATTTCTGCTTGGATCGAAACTTTGATCCAGGTGAACACGGTGTGTCTTTGTTTGAGTAGTATGGGAAAATCGTCCGTATCATAGCACACTGCTGCTTTTCTTGAAATATCCTCAGATGGGTATTGGCTTTTTTCATGAAATTCGATATACTAACCCTATCTTGAAAAAGGAGGTCTTTTTTTATGTCCAATTTTCCAGAAGTCGCAGCGAAAGATGCGAAGAAACTCGAAAGCAAAGAGTACCAGCTGTTTACTGCCATCCTGGCAGAGGCAGCCGCCAAAGAAGCCCCGGAAGTGGGGGATGTCGTGGAAGGCACGGTCGTAGCACTCACGAAAGGAGAAGCCCTTATTGATTTTGGTGCCAAATCAGAAGGGGTTGTGCAGGGCAAGGAACTGATTGACCTGACCACAGAGGACCCGATCAAGGTCGGGGATGCTATTCTCGCCATCGTGCTCATGTCCGAGGATGACGAAGGACGTCCGATTCTGTCCATCCGGCGGGCACGCGCTGAGAAGAAGTGGCGGGAAATGAAGGAGAAATTCGAAGCCAAAACACCCGTCAGTGTCGTTGTTGTTCAACCGAACAAAGGCGGACTGATCGTTAATGCAGAGGGATTGCAGGGTTTTGTGCCGATTTCCCAGTTGGGACCCTCACATTATCCGAGCAAGATACCGAA
>JAKQHK010000076.1 GCA_029573015.1 bacterium | reverse complement strand
TCGGGAATTATGACGTACTGGTCGGCATCAACCTGCTGCGGGAAGGGCTGGACCTTCCGGAAGTCTCGCTTGTCGCTATCCTTGATGCTGACAAGGAGGGATTCTTGCGTTCGGAAACCGCGCTTATCCAGACCATCGGTCGGGCAGCACGGCATGTCGAAGGCATGGTGGTCATGTACGCTGATACAGTTACCAATTCCATGCGCAGGGCGATCGATGAAACCGATCGCCGGCGCGCTATCCAAATGCGTTATAACGAAGAACATGGCATCACTCCCCAGTCCATCAATAAGGCAATCCGGGATACATTGATTCAAACTGAGATGCCAGAAGTTGAACGCACAGCGATAGATACCCGCGGCATCGAGAAAATGTCCAGGCAAGATATTCTGACCTTGATCAAGGAACTGGAGACAAATATGCAGCGGGCAGCCCAGCGCCTTGAGTTCGAGGAAGCAGCTATGCTGCGCGACCAGATAGATGCCATAAAAAAAACAACAGGCATCTGACCTGTTGTTTCATCAGTTCCATGCTCAACATACTTAATCGAACAAGGTCGGGCTGTTTTGCTGAACTGCGTCTTCAGGGGTAATCTTAATGATGTCACCGATCTGAGCCCGCAGGACTTTTTTGGCATTTCCCTGATTCATGGCTACTTCGATAACCCGATGACTGCCAACATAAACTACCCATTCGCCGATGCCGACATCGCTTAATGTCCGCTGGTATTGGGCGGTAAAGATTTTTTCCCGGTGCTGGATGCGCATCATAGTTCCGTAGGGCAGATCAAACGGTTCGAGATTGATCTTGATATTGCCGAAACCATCGAGATGAATAATCTGTCCTTTTTCAATGCGCAGGGGAACCAGGTCATGCAACTGGAGCTGTTTGCCAGCTTCTTGCAGGTTTCTGCCGAGAGTTAGTTCTGCAGCCAGCTTGATAAAAACATCCCTGCCGTGGAAGGTGTTGGATTTGTCCGGATAGTAATCGTCGGGGATCGCGGCGCACCATTCGAATCCATAGGCAGTGATGGCCGGATAAAAGATGCCGTTATCCGGACCGACATAGTATGCTTGATGCGTTTTGGTTACGATACATTTTCTGGAGGATCCTACACCGGGATCAACGACGGCAACATGGACGGTATCTGTAGGGAAGAAGCGTGTAGTCTGCAGCAGGACGAATGCTCCCTCGAGGATATTAAATGGGGTAATGTGGTCAGTGACAGAAATGATTTTTGCCAGTGGATTCATCTGATATGCTACCCCTTCCATCTGGGCGGTAGCAAAATGCTCGCCAAAGTCGGTGGTTATGGTGATGATTTTTCCGCTATTTTGGTCAGTACTCATTTTTCCCATGCATAAAAGACAACCAGTGGTTGATTATAGGGATAATGTCCCGAGCAGGCAAGTATTTTTAAAATCAGCGACATTTACAAGCAGTCGCAAACTTGTTATTGTTTAAAACCTTCAGGCGCATTATATATAAGCCCAATATTGTTTAAAAAACTTTTTTCAAAGGATAATCAAATGGATCATCCGATTACTGTCGTGGCACTGGGGGGTAATGCCATAAAGAGCGCCAAGCAGCGCGGTACACATGCAGAACAGCTTGATACCGTCAATCGGACGACTGAGCATCTCGCCACTCTGGTCGAACAGGGATACCGTCTGGTGATCTCGCATGGTAACGGTCCGCAGGTTGGCAATCTGCTCATCCAGCATGATGCAGCCAAAGATCTGGTTCCGGCGCTTCCCATGGATGTCTGCGGCGCTCAAAGTCAGGGACAGATCGGCTATATGCTCCAACAGACATTGCGGAACCATCTGAAGAGCAAGAAGATGCGTGTTCCGGTGGCTACTATCGTCACGCAGGTACAGGTAGATCCAGCGGATGTGGCGTTTAAACGGCCGACAAAGCCGGTAGGTCCTTTTTATGACTAAGCCTGGGCAGAGCAGATGCAGACGCTGGGGATGCCGGTAGTCGAGGACAGCGGACGCGGGTATCGCCGGGTTGTTCCTTCGCCGATTCCGGAGCATATCGTCGAGTCAGATGTTATCCGGCAGCTCGTACAGAACGGCACGGTAGTTATCGCTGCCGGCGGCGGTGGCGTGCCAGTAATTCTTCAGGGAAACAATTATATCGGTATTGAAGCAGTGATTGACAAGGATTTCGCGAGCGAACTGCTCGCCTATGAATTGGGTGCAGAATTGTTTATCATCCTGACGGATGTCGAACATGTAGCGATCAACTATCGAACCCCTGCACAGCAGGACTTGACGCACTTGTCTCTCTCTGAAGCCAGGAAATACTCCAATCAGGGTCAGTTTGCCAAAGGGAGCATGGGTCCGAAGGTGGAAGCAGCGATTAGATTTATCCAGCACGGTGGTAAAAAAGCGATCATCACTCATCCCTTCTCCATAGAGGAGGCGCTGGCAGGGCGGACTGGGACAGTCATTGCCTAGCATTTTTTCTGCCGAAACGGAATCAGGCGAAGCTATTGACCTCAGGGAAATGGATTGGGTATAATGGCCTTTGTTGAATTAGCAAAACAAGGAGTTTTTTGATGCACGAATACGAACTAATGTTTATCGTGGCGCAAAAGGATATCCGCGAGAAAACCCATGAAGCCATCATCGAGGATGTACGTAAACTGGTAGAATCCATGGAGGGAAGAGTAACGCGTGTCCGGCCCTGGGGTTTGCGCCAGCTCGCCTATGAGATCAAAGGCAATGATTACGGATATTATGTCATCATGCAACTGTTTTTGGATGCAAAGCAGACGGTTAAGCTGGATGACTATTTACAGAAGCATGAGCAGGTATTACGCCATTTGCTTTTGGCATTGACGAGCGATGATACCGGCACGGATGTCGATGTTCTGACAACGGTTTTTGATGATGAGGAAGTTGAGAAGGTAGCCAAAAAAATAGCTCCAGACCGGATTGAGGAAGCAGCCGAGGTTGCTCCGTCTGTTCCGGATGAGCAGGAGAACAGCACTGTCAGTGATGATGATAGTGCCGTATTAGATCAAGCAACCAAGGATGCTGAAGGATAGACAGGGTAAAGGTCGCGCGTTAGCTACATAGCGCGGAGGTGATCGAGACTAGGTAGACGCTCGTATGACTTATGGAAAACACACGTTTTTTTACCGGGAGGATTAGTTGTTATGCAAGCATTAAATCGAGTTCAGCTTATCGGCGTTCTGCCGCGGGATCCGGAATTGCGCTATACACCCAATGGAACGGCAGTTGCATCCTATACGGTGTTGACCTACCGGGGATGGAAAGATGGAGACGGTTCGCTCAAATCATCGCCTGAGTATACCAATGTGGTTGTCTGGAGCAAGCTAGCGGAAATTTGCAATCAGCTACTCGTGGCGGGAAGCAAGGTTTTTATCGAAGGACGGCTGCAGACTCGCTCCTGGGAAGACCAGGAGGGTGTAAAACGTTATAAAACCGAAGTTATCGCAGATGATATGGTACTTTTAGGCGGCAGGGCTGGATCAGGTCCGGCTATGACTGAAAATGAAATAACTATCCCGCCGGCTGAATGCTTGAATAGGGTACAGGTTATCGGTAATCTTGCCCGTGATCCGGAATTGCGCTATCTGCCGAGCGGCACAGCGGTAACAACCTTTGTGGTGGCGACGAATCGTACCTGGACCAATTCAGAAGGGGTAAGGCAGGAATCAACGGAATTTCATAATGTTGTCTGCTGGAATGACGTTGCCGAACATTGTTCCAAGGACATCACCAAGGGGCAGAAAGTTTTTCTGGAAGGCAGGCTGCAGAATCGCTCCTGGGAGGGGGAAGACGGCGTTAAACGGTATAAGACCGAGATAGTGGCTAGCTACATCACCGCTTCCACAACCAAGGATGAAGTACATGCTACGGATGATTATACAGCGCATCAACCGGCATCGCAGGCAACACCGTCACAGGCACAGGACAATCCGGCTCCTGCTGCACCGGCTGCAGAAGCAGCTCCTGCTGCGGTCCAGAGTTCTGAGACTGCTCAGGCAGTCCCGGCAGCACCAGCATCAACCAATGATGAAATACCATTTTAGTTTTGATAAACAGGGGTTAAGCGAATGAGCGATTTTCACAGGAATTCAGACGATTCAGCGCCTGCGGATGGCAAGGCAAGAAGCAATTTCGGATACATGATCCGTCCTACTCTCGGCTACAAGCGGAGAGGGTGCAAATTCTGCAAAGAGCGTGAGAAAACCGTAGACTATAAGGACGTTGCCACCCTGAAACGCTATACAACCGATATGGGTAAAATTGTCGGCAGGCGTAAATCGGGCTTGTGTGCCAAACACCAGCGTCAGGTAGCCCAGGCCATCAAACGGGCCCGCTACATGGCACTCATGCCGTTTACCGTCAAAGTGGAATATTAATTATTGCTCCATAGATGACACAGCATCCCTGAAGGTTTATCATCTGAAGCCTTCGGGGATTTTTTCTATCAGGATCGTGCATATGGATAATTTTCCCAAAATTGCGATATTGCAGCAGAGGATGAAGCAGTTCGGTATCGAAGCATACTGGGTCACTGCTCCGGAGAATTGTTATTATCTCATTGATTTCCGGGGTCAGGCAGTGCTGGATGTCAGTATTCTGGTAACGCTGGATTCATGTACGATCATCAGCAATACTCTCTATGAGGAGGCACTCGGGGAGCATTATGAAGGAGCGGTCCATATCTGCCGCCAGCCATTCGGTCAGGAATTGCAGTTACTTTGCAGAGATAAACAGATTACGCAGCTGTGGTTTGAGGGTAGGTCACTGTCAGCAGCTCAGTTTTTACATCTTAAACAAGTATCCAAAGTGCCGCTTGTGCAATCCGGAGATCTCGTTGAGCGGATGCGCGAACGTAAAGACAGAGAGGAGATACAGCTGTTACAACAAGCGTGTGCAATAACGGATGCAGCTCTTGTTGCTGTCTTTAAGTGCCTTCAGGTGGGTATGAGCGAACAGGAAGTTGCCTGGATGGTTGAAAGGCAGATACGTGAACTCGGGAGCGAGGATATCTCGTTCCGTCCGCTCATCGTCGCAGCAGGCAAACATAGCGCCGAGCCCCATCACCTGCCTTCGGAGTACCGGATAGCTACGGGAGACATGGTCCAGTTCGATATCGGAGCCCGGTTTCAGGGATATGCTGCTGATCTTAGCCGGGTCGCTTGCGCCGGCGCACCGGGTCAGGAGCAGCTGCAGGTGTACCAGCTGGTGCGTCGGGTACAGCAATTTGCCATTGAATCAATTACAGTTGGATGTCAGGGAGCAGAAATTGACAGACGCTGTAAAGAGATGATAGAAAAAGAAGGGTATGCGCCCTATGCCCACGGACTGGGACACGGAGTCGGTTTGGCGCCGGATGTGCACGAAAAACCCATCCTGTCGGTACGGGTTTCGCCGGCAGAGACTCAGCTTGAAAATGATATGGTTTTTACCATCGAACCGGCAATCTATCTCAGCGGGAAGTTCGGGGTGCGAATCGAGGATGTAGTCTGGATGCATGAGGGCAGACTGCAGCAGCTGAGCAAAGCGCCCAAGGATTTATACGTTTTTTGAAAGGAACGGCATGCTTGCCTTGATCACTAATCCGGTTCTGATCGCAGGAGGAACCGGATTACTCATCGCCCAGATAGCCAAAATCTTCACCTATCGTCTTTGGAGGGGAAAATGGGATATCAGCCTGCTCTGGAGTGCGAGCGGCATGCCGAGCAGTCATACGTCCTTTGTCATGGGTGCAGCGACGATGATCGGCTGGCAGGAGGGATGGGGCAGCCCATTATTCGCCTTAAGTGTGATTGTTTCTGTCATCATCATGTACGATGCCATGGGTGTGCGCCGGGCAGTCGGGGATCAGGCAGAACTGCTCAATTATCTTATGGAGCTGCGTGATACCGAGGATGCTTACTCGCATCTGCTCCTGGAGCGTGTCGGTCATACACCTCCCCAGGTTTTTTTCGGGGCAGTGCTCGGTATACTTATCGGGACAATCCTGTACCATGTCTAAAGTCCGGCTAGATGTGCTGCTGGTCCAGCAAGGCTTGTGCCGAAGCCGCAGCGAGGCACAAGCCATCATCATGTCCGGCAGGGTGACTGTTGACGGTATACTCGTGACAAAAGCAGGTACCAGTATTTCCGAATCGGCAGTCTGCAAAGTCAGCGGCGCATTGCACCCGTATGTCGGCAGGGGAGGGATGAAGCTGGAAAAAGCATTGACCGAGTTCGGCATCCGTCCAGC
>JAKQHK010000135.1 GCA_029573015.1 bacterium | reverse complement strand
CGTGGAAAATAAAGAATTTCATGAAAACTCCTGTTATCCGTCACAGCCGCTGAACGAGGTGGTCTGGCGGGTGATCCGATACTCGGTATAGAGCTGTTGAGTCAGATCCATGGGGATGTATTCAAAATATTCGCAGGAATAATACCCCTGGTCAACCTGGATGATATTGCCTTGGGAATCAGTTTCAAATTTCCATACATCGGCTTTGGTCCCATCGGAATAGTAAAGCAGATTCGTAGGGATGAACAGGGCATAGGGCGCATCTGAATTATAGTCTTCCCGGGACGGATACCCATAAAAGCTTAACCGGTTGGGGAGGATCAGGTCAAATGTTTCCCCCAGGATGCGGATATCGACCAGGCGGTCCTGTGGACGATCAGAGGTTTTGGAATGGGGAAAGGCGATCCGGTAGTACACCTCATCCTGCGGGCTGTCTGGCAGGGGTAGCATCAGATCGTTTTCACTATAGTAATACCCGCTTAGACAACTGGGAGCATTATTGATGAGCATGTGCGTGTCGTCTTTGCTCAGGATGAGATCAGGGGAGTGTAGATCCCGATCGATCCGGATGGTATATGATTTTGTTTGGCCGTCACCAGCGGATATGTCCAAGGTATAGTCGCCGTTGCCCAGAGAGAAATGAGGTTTGAGAAAGAATAGCACCGGAGGTAGGCGTTTGGCATTGGCTAGGAGGCAGGCATCCTCATCCATCTCGTAATAATATTTATGTTCAGCTAAGGTTACCGGGTCGACTTCACAGATTACAGTAGGGAAAATAGCAAAACCGTATGCAGTCATCTCGTATCCGTCCATGCGGAACGATAAGCCATGGAGTTTGGATGGATAAAAGCGAAGGTAATCATGAGGTTTTTCGTCCAGAGGGGAATATTCTTCGACATATTTATAGTCGATCCAAGTGGACTGGTCTTGGTAGAGGATCCCGATGATCGTGGGATAGTTATCCTTGATCGTCTGGTCCTCCGGAGGATAGAGGATGCGCAGGTCAGGCATATTGGCAGGAGGTGAAGCCTCTGGTTCAGTCAGCGTGGTGAGTGGGACTGAAACCGGTTGGTCAGCCTCTGGCACGGGGACTGGCTGATCTTCTGGAAAAAAAATACCATCCGGCGTTTGCACCATGCGGCTGGCATATAAGCTCAGGATAAACAGCCCTGCGGCGAGGACGATACCAAACAGTAGTTTTTTTCGATTCATATCACGTCCTTCAAAAATCAGATGGCAGACAATTTTTCAGGATATCGTCTATCTGGGCATTGATGTCATCCCGTTCCTCAGCCGGGAGAGCATCGCCCGGACGGTCAATGGTTATGTAGACGATATAGGCATCGCTGCTATATTCAGAAGGAGCTATGAGAAGATAGCCATCAAGATCGCGTTCGGTTTCATACTGTTTATCCGGGTCATGTAAGCCATAGGCTTTTAAGGATGCGAAGGGTAACAACTCTTCAGTCGGCTTCAGATTGGTGTAGGTAGCATCTACTGCCCGGGTGACCACATCAAGACTGTACCCGTTTAAATTATCGATGCATTCGAATAGAATGCCGATGCGTTCCCCGTTTATATCTGCCTTGCTATGCATATAGCGCAGATCCGTAGTATAGGTGTAATAATACCCGATACCTGTATCATCAAAAAAACTGGTTAACGCCTCGGTATTGAAACCATCGACGACGTCCCAGAAAGCAGCTGTCGGGTAAGAAGCTCTGTCCGGGATGGTGATGGTCAGACCGCATTGGTTATGGGATGTCTGCGTGTGGGTGGTTGTCTGAGTTTGCGTGCCAAGCAGGGCATCGGCGAATTCATCCTGGTCAATCATGTCATTATCATCTTTGTATGATTCCTGTCCTAGTCCGGGGAGCTTGTCAGGAAAGCTTTGCGCTTCATCTGGTTCAGTTTCAATCACTTGTATCTTTTTTGCTTCCTTGCTCTCTTCCCAGGCTTCCTGCAGGGCAGGCAGGCCGTAGGTTTGTAAGAGCCAGTACCCACCATAAAGCACCCCTGTGACGACTGCGACAACGATAGCAAAGTACACAGGCAAAAGAGTTCGGTTCATACCAGGAGAGGGATTCGGGGCAGGGGATTCGTTGGTCGTAGTCATGCGGTTGCCTTTGATAAGGTATGGATGATCAGGGGTATGAAATTGATACATAGCAGTCCAGCCAGGCAGGCAGGTATACCATACAACGGAATACCGATAAAAGGAAAAATAATTGTCCCGAGGCCTGCCCCCAGCACATCCGCGCTGTAGATCCAGCCAGGGTGTGCTTTTTGCCGGGAATGGGCAAAGAGCTCCTGGGCTGCCGGATAGGTGCAGCCTTCGGCAATGCCGGTACCGATGAGGCAGAGCGGAAATACCACGACGCTGAGTAAAGCAGGATTTTGTTCGCCCCAGAGCCGGACAGCGGTAAGCAGGAACGCGAGCAGAACAATGACCACGCTGTGGCAGAGGATGAGTACTCGTTCAAAATTAAGCTTTCGCTGCACATCGATCAACTCGTTCATCAGGGTGTTGCCGATGAGCATGCCAAACATGAGCAAGGTGATGATGACGGCAATTGCGCTATAGGCATAACCGGAGAAAGACTGGAAAAGAAAGATAATGGTGATTTCCAGCGCCATAGTGGTTGCAGAGATGATTCCCATGCTGAGAGCCAGTCGCCCCAGAACTGTTTTTCTGCGGACAAGGAGAAGGATCCATGATCCTGTAAGCAGGATGAGGATCAGCAGTACAACAATGTTATTAACAACGAGAAATCGGAAAATGGTTACGAGCGTGTCAGACGAGCGGGAGAGCCAGTCGATGGTTTCGTACAGATAGGCACCGGGATACAGAATGCTGTTGACCAGATGTGGCTGTGTCTGCTCAAGGGTTTCCTGCAGGGCAGCATGGCGTGTATCATTTGCCAGAAATGCAAGATAGGGAAGGGAAAGATATTCAGTTTTCAGCTCTGAATTTCCAAAATTAGCAGTTAGCATGTCTGCATTAAAACGCAGTGTTGTGTCATTGGTTGCGAACAGCCGCAGTCCCTGATCATGGATCAGGAAAACATTCGGAAACACATTCTGTAGGGCAGCGAGGATGCTGGCGCTTACCCGTTGCTGCTCAGTGGTAAGCCGGTTCGGTGCAGCAGGTAGTATCGTGGAGAGAATACCGTCATCAGTGAGACGTGCTGCAGCCAGTCGGTAGAATTCACGAGTATACCAGCGGTTGAACTGAAAATTGGTCGGGGCGGGTGTATTAATGATGATGGCATCGTACTGTTCGGAGGTGCTTCGCAGATAGGAGATACCGTCGGTAAATACCAGATGTACGCGGGGATGTCCGAGATCGGCGCGGGCATCGCTAGGCAGATATTCCTTGATAATGGAAATATAGTATGGATCAAGTTCGAGTGCGGTAACGGTCAGGTTTGGATAGCGGACTAGTTCCTGGATGATGCCGCTATAGCCGTGACCGATGAGCAGGACATGCTGCGGATCTGTATGCATGAGCAGAGGCAGGTGGGCGGTCAGTTCGCTGGTTGGATCTTCTTGTCCAGTGCCAGTGTATACGCCGTTCTCGTAGAAGTTATACTGAGTATCCGTTTGCGTGACCGCTATATTGCCGTAGAGAGTATTGCGGGCTGTTACGTTTTTTTGATCACGATATCTCCAGCTGTTGCTGAGTGGCTCCAGAGATGGCAGGGAAAGGGCGAAGACTGCAAGCATACATGCGATCAGTATGAGCACAGCACGTTTGCTGTTGCTTTTGTGCCAGAGCGTTATTACAATCAGGTATTCGAGAATCATGAGCGCAAACGTGATGTACAGCGAGGGTGTCCAGATGGCAAACAGGGTATACAGCGAGCTGCCAAGCACAAGACCGGTTAATTCCCAGAAATACGCGGTACGAACCGTTGTCGCCTTGTCTGCCGGGCTGGCTGGGGAAAAGTGCGCGACGCCGAGGCTGAATTGTCTCCCGTACAGTGCGCAGACGGGCATGATGCAGAGAGGCAGGATGACGAGAAAATGCGAGACAGGAGCGATTTCTCCGGCAAATCGCATGAGCTGGGGCACAGCCCGAAGCATAAGGATTTGTGCGGGCAGCACGCCCAGGAGCATAAGACTAAGGAGGCGGAGTGAACGGGTATATGTCGGTTGGTCGGCATGACGGAAGAGGCGGTGTTTCAACCCTTGGAAATGAGCGATGATCCAGTAAATAATTATGCCGGGGAAATGCTGTTTTTTTCGCTGGTGCGCAGGTTCTGGTGCTTTGATCGGCAGCATGCTTCCCAGCGCAATGCCTGAGAACCAGTAGAGGAAACCGAGCACATAGATGAGTTCATTTCCCTGAAAGGAGATCGATAATTCCCGCAGCAGGACAAGTTGGTGCGTCATGGAGACATAACCAAGGATGAGAAAGAAGCCGGCGAGTTTTGTTTTGCCGGCAAAAAGTTCTCTGGCCTGCCTTTTGATGATTTTGAAAAGCTGCATGCATATGCCTGTTGATAGCTCACAGGCATTGTAGAATGTCTGGTGATATCGTGCAATAAAGGCGTCTTGCGTGCATGGGCATTACTTGCTACTATACGTCATGCTCGCGGGATTCGTTGCCCTCTTGCGTCCAGAGATATCGGGACTTCAGAGGACTGGTTCAGTTAGGCATGTGCTTGATTGTTCGGGTTAATTCAGCGGGATTAGTTGATCGGTTCAACGTGAGCTTCCCAAGCTTAAAAGACGGGTTCGACTCCCGTATCCCGCTCCATCGCTCGCCGCCCTAGCTCAGTTGGTAGAGCAACGGTTTCGTAAACCGTCGGTCGTCGGTTCAACTCCGATGGGCGGCTCCACGTCTTACAGGTTCAACCCCTCAGCCTTTCGGCTTCGGGATAATTCGTCCATCTACTCACAGAGGCTCGTAGGGTCTCATTATTCGATCAACTGCTCGTTTACTCGCCGGATCTCATTACTCCGATGGGCGGCTCCAGCCTTCGCAGAAGGATGCCCGACGAAGCTTGATGCGAAGGCATGCACTAGCCTATTACTTTGCTTCGGCTGGCTCGCCACTTAGCTTTTAAGCGAGTTGTCTACTGACAATGAGCTTAGAAATGTGTGTCCCGTAAATCAGAGATTTACGGGACTGACCCTAGAATAAGATAGGCAAACTGAATAGTTACAGGTTCAACCCCTCAGCCTTTCGGCTTCGGGATAATTCGTCCATCTACTCACAGAGGCTCGTAGGGTCTCATTATTCGCTCTACGGCTCGTTTACTCGCAGGAGCTCATTAGTATTTGACTTGCCAAATGTTGAGAAAAATAGTTTACTATCGCTGTGAGAGAAGCTTTAGGTTGCTTTGTACTCACACGGATTTAGTCATTATGGTTTAAACAAGGAGAGCGCATGGTTTGGGTACTTGGTATCATTGGCGTAATTGTAGTGTTCCTCTGGTTGACGTACAACGGTCTGGTTACAGCCCGCATGCGGGTCAAGGAAGCCTGGGCAGGTATTGACGTACAGCTGAAACGGCGTTTTGATCTCATCCCCAATCTCGTGGAAACAGTCAAAGGTTATGCTTCTCACGAAAAAACAGTTTTTGAAAATGTGACCAAAGCACGCACTGCGGCTATGGCGGGCGGCAGCGTTGCCGAGCAGGCAGAAGCTAATAACATGCTGACCGGTGCCCTGAAAAGCTTGTTCGCGGTAGCGGAAGCGTATCCTGACCTCAAGGCACAGGCGAATTTCCAGCAGCTGCAGTCGGAACTTTCCGATACTGAGGATAAAATTGCCTATGCCCGTCAGTTCTACAATACCAATGTTCTCGATTACAATACCAAGATCCAGGTATTCCCCACGGTATTAATCGCTGGGATGTTTGGTTTCAAGGCCGAGGAGTTCTTTGAAGCAGAGGAAGCAGCCCGGGAAGCAGTCAAAGTAAGCTTCAGCGACGCTCCCAAGACCGAAGAAAAACCTGCTCAGTAAGCTCGTTATTTGGCGATTATTCAAAATAATATTTGAGTGACAGGCGGGATCACGGGACAGAAAACCGCAGTGAGTTGAAAACAGTGAAAATCAACAGTATCTGTCACCCCCACCCCGCAGCAGTAAGGGTTGCTCCTTTAGCAGCATCAAGCGTTCATTTCACATGAACAATCAAGGTGGTACCACGGGAACCCTCGTCCTTCGGCGGATGAGGGTTTTTTTATTCATTAGATTAGGTTTGCTTTCATGAAAACAGCCATAATCGGTGTCGGGAACATGGGAGGGGCAATCCTGCAGTCCCTGCTGCACACCCGCGTATTCTCCCGCAATGATCTGATCGCGTGCGATACGGATCAGGATAAGTTAAAGGCATTTGACTGTCAGATAACATCTGACCTGCGACAGGCAGTGAATGAGGCTGACATCATCCTGCTTGCGGTCAAGCCCCAGGTGCTGGCGAAATTACTGCAACCGCTTGCTGATACACAGATAGAGGGGAAGCTCTGGATATCTATCGCTGCGGGCGTATCAAGTATGACCATAAAAACATCGCTTAAGGATATGTCGGCAAAAGTGGTACGCGCCATGCCCAATACTCCAGCCCGGATCGGCAAGGGAATGACCGGATGGTATGCAAGCCCTGAGGTTACTGTTGACGAACGGGCTATGGTGCAGACCATGCTTGCAAGCTTCGGTAAACAGATCAGATTCGAGCAGGAGGCTGATATTGATAGGGTTACCGCTGTCAGCGGCAGCGGACCGGCATACTTTTTCTATTTGGTTGAAGCTCTTGCCAAGGCCGGCGCTGATCTTGGGCTTGATCTGCAAACAAGTTACGAGCTGGCTCGGCAGACATGTATCGGCGCTGCGTCCCTTCTTGCAGAGAGCGCCCTGGATGTCAGCGAGTTGCGCCGGCAGGTAACCTCGAAAGGAGGTACCACAGCAGCGGCCCTGGCCAGGCTTGATGATCTGGGGTGCCAGGAGCATTGCGCTGCTGCCGTGCAGGCAGCGTATGAGCAGGCGCGTTTGCTTGTCCGTTGAATCTGCCCGGCATGCGTTGCAGCTGGCAGGGTTTCTTGTTATGCTACACAAGCTTAGTAAGGAGAGATAATGCGGTATTCCACCCTTTTTCCCAAGACAAGGCGCGAGCCTCCACGGGAGGCAAACAATATCAGCACCAAACTGCTCTATCAGGCGGGTTTTATCCGGGAGAGCACTGCCGGACGCTATTACCTCATGCCGCTCGGGATGCGGGTGCAGAATAAGATCATCGATGTGGTGCGGGATGAGATGAATCGTGCCGGAGCGCAGGAAATGATCTCTCCGGTTTTACATCCCCTGGAGCTGTGGAAGGAGACCAACCGAACCAATACCACCGGGTTTGAACTCATGAAAGTCACTGACCGGCGGGGGGCAGAATTCGCGCTCGGGGGCACGGCGGAGGAAATGTTCGTCGACGTTGTGCGCAGTATGAAGGTAAGCTATCGGGACCTGCCGTTTAATCTGTACCAGTTTTCTCAGAAATTCCGGGATGAGATGCGGGCGCGGGGCGGTCTGCTGCGCGTCCGGGAATTTCTCATGAAGGACGCGTATTCGTTTGACGTTGACGAGGAGCATTTCAAAAAAGAATATGAAAATATGTGGCAGACTTATACACACATTTTTGACCGGCTCGGGCTGCCGACAGTCGTAGTCGAATCAGATAACGGCTATATCGGCGGAGAATACTGCCATGAGTTCGTGGTGGAGAGCGAAGTGGGGGAAAGCCGCTTCCTGATTACCGAGGATGGCCAATATGCTGCGCATGAAGACGTGGCGCGTTTTGATTATCAACCTAAGAATCCCGATGAACCGCTTGAGGAGTTCCGGATAGTCGACCAGCCGGAATGGGTCTGCACTATGGAGGAAAACGTAAAATATTATCAAGAACCGCTCTGGCGCTATTTAAAAAATGTTGTGTATCGCACCACCGAAGGAGATATCGTTATCGCCGCCACCCGGGGTGATATGCAGATCAACCAGACGAAGCTTGAACATCTGCTTGGCTTGACTGGTCAGTTGATTGATGCTGATGAAAATGATCTGAAAGCAATCGGGACCAAGCATGGCTATGTGCATTGCTGGGGGCATGAGTTCATCAAACCCCGCAAGACCCGCAGTAGTGATCGTGATTGCCGGGTGATCTATGTGGCAGATGAAGCATTGAAGTATGTGCGGAATTTCATTGGCGGGCAAAAGGAAAAAACTACTGATTCACGTTATGTGAACTACGGACGTGATTTTAAACACGAAATCGAAGGAGACATCAGCATTGCTCAGGCAGGCTATACGCTGGAGGGGAAGAAGCTGGAGGAGCGTCGTGGCATTGAAGTGGGGAACATATTCCAACTCGGTTACCACTATAGTAAACTGATGCAGGCTGCCTTTGTCGATACCGACGGCCAGGACAAGCTCTATTACATGGGGTGCTATGGCATTGGTATCGGTCGCACGCTCGCCACGATCGTGGAAATATCCCATGATGATAAAGGTATGGTTTGGCCGGAGCTCGTTGCCCCTTTTACCGTACACTTGCTGGTGCTGGGTGACAAGCCGGAAGTCATTGAAAATGCAGAAGCAGTTTACCGGGAGTTAATTGACCAGGGCGTGGAGGTGCTGTTCGATGACCGGATCGACTGTTCTGCCGGTGTCAAGTTCGCTGATGCAGACCTGATTGGCATACCGTACCGGTTTGTCATCAGTCCACGCACCGTAGCAGACAAAAAAATTGAGGTTAAACGACGTGTCAGCGAAGGTAAAGGAGAGTTGATCGATCAGGATGTCATGTCAGCCTGGTTGCGGGATCAGCAGGGTTTGTTATCATAGAAGGACTACAGTATGGGATTATTTGACTCTTTTTTTAAAAATGCCTCCTTGGATCTGGGTATCGATCTCGGGACAGCCAATAGCATGGTATATGTGCGTGGACACGGCATCGTGATCCAGGAGCCGTCGGTTGTCGCCATCAGCGACAAGACCAAGGATGTACTGGCGATCGGTGCAGAAGCAAAAAAGATGGTTGGCAGGACGCCGCTCGATATCCGGGCAATACGGCCCCTGCGCAGCGGAGTGGTTTCCGACTATGAAGTTACTGAGCAAATGCTCAAGTATTTTATTCGTAAAGCCGTAGAAGGCTATGCCAAATTTAAATTTTTCCCCAACCCGCGTGTAGTGATCGGGATACCCTCCGGGGTTACGGAGGTTGAAAAGCGGGCAGTGCATGATGCCGCGATCAATGCCGGCGCCCGCAAGGTGTATTTGATCGAAGAACCCATGGCTGCTGCCATTGGAGCACGTTTGCCCGTAGGTGATGCCGGTGGTTGTATGGTTGTGGACATGGGCGGCGGGACAGCTGAGATTGCAGTTATATCTCTCGGTGGTGTCGTTGCCAGCCGCTCAATCCGCATCGCCGGCGACAAGCTTGACGAAGATATTATGCTCTATGTGCGTAATGTGCTCAATCTGGTGATTGGTGAGCGCATGGCCGAGGAGGTGAAAATCAATATCGGATCCGCGTTTCCCCTGAAAAAAGAGCTTGAATCCGTGATCAAGGGACGGGATGTCCTCAGCGGTTTGCCCCGATCGGAACGCATCACCAGCGAGCAGGTGCGTGAGGCGATGCGTGAGTCGCTCGGATTGATCGTGGATGCGGTGAAGTCAACGATCGAGGAAACACCACCAGAACTGGTTGCTGATATACTCGATAGAGGCATTTTCCTCGCCGGGGGAGGAGCGCAGATCCGGGGAATGGACAGCCTGCTCAGCCAGGAATGCAAGATGCCGGTTACGGTTGCTGAGGATCCGCTTACCTGCGTAGCCCGGGGTACAGGCATTTTGCTTGACGATATTGAATTGCTCGACCGTGTCTGTGTCACCTCAAAATATGAAAAACTACCCACCTAGCTTGTATGCACCCAGGAAACCATTCAGGTGTTTATTATTAGCATACCAAAAGCATGTTGTCATTCTGGCGCAGTCTCAATAATTTCGGTAAAGCGGTTTTCCTCGTCCTGCTCAGCATCGTGGTTATCTTTTTGGCTGAAGTCCGGGCTGACTACCTGGTAAGAAACGCGTTGGATACGGTCAGTATACCCGTAGCACAATTTTTCGATGGTTTTTCACGGAAAGTGCTCGGTGTGGGTACTTTTATCGGCAATATCGGCAATCTTACCGAGGAAAACAAGCTTCTCTCCGAGCGGCTGAAAAGTCTGGAGGCAGAGAACGCCCAGATCGAAGAATTGCAGATAGAAAATCAACATTTACGCGAACAGCTGGGCTTGGAACAAAAGCAGGGGTATGATACCCTCAATGCCCGGGTGGTCGCCCGGGAGCCTACGGGTATTGTACGTGTGATCACGGTGAATCGCGGGCAAGCCGACGGGGTAGCGGTCAGGATGCCCGTGGTTGTTTCAGAGGGGTTACTGGTCGGCTATATTTCAGAGGTGTACGAGCACAGCGCACGCGTCACGTTCCTGCTGGATGCCAGTCTGGAAGTGCCGGCTCGTCTTCAGACCAGCCGGGTGGACGGGATGGTGAAAGGACAGGAGCTTGGACAGGGATTGATCATGGAATTGATTCCCCAGGGCGTGGAGGTGACACGTGGCAACCGTATTGTAACTTCAGGTATCGGCGACATCTTTCCGGCTGGTTTGCTGATCGGGTATGTCCAGGCCGTATACCAGGCGCCGGATGAATTGTTTCAGAAGGCAGATGTATTGCCTGCGGTAGATTTTGAACGTCTGGAACAGGTTGTGATCATTACGGCATTTGAACAATAGCCATATTCCCGGTTAGAGAGCGCAGGTATGTATTATCTTCTAATCATGTTTCTGATTTTTTTTCAGGTTACCCTCATACCCCAGCTGATGAGCAATACTATTATCATGGATAGCGTTCTCGTGGGTATCATCAGTATCAGCGTGATCCGGGGGGGACAGGAGGCACTCCCTTTAGCGTTTGTTGCCGGGATGCTCCTGTCTGTTTTTTCCACGATCCATTTTGGTTTTCTCCCTCTCATGTATGTGGTGAGCGCGTTTGGCAGCAGCCTCCTGTCCTACGATGTTTTTCGGAGGAATATCAGTTTCGTTATACTCTGGGGAGGATTGTGGTGCCTATTGTTTGAAATCCTCGTTCTTTTTGCATATATGCTTTCAGGTATTGATTTAAACCCAGTGCATTATTTTCTACAGGTAGTATTGTCAAGGACGATCATTAATGCAGGTCTGCTCATACTCTGTTTGCCTTTATGCAAGTGGATAGAACATGCCTTTTATCAGCAACAGGATACGATTGGAGCGTAACGGACGTGAAAAATCCTTTTTCCCGCTTGTTAGCAAGCCGGGCACGTGTTGATACCAGTCTCGGGAAAGAAAAACGCCCCAAGCAGGTGAAAGCGCGAGATTGGCAGCAAAACCTAATCCCCTTTACCGATACCGGGGTAGCACATGAGGATTTCAAAGGCAGGAGCCGGCTGCCGGTATTGCATGGCATGTTCATCATTTTTTTTGGTTTGCTTTTCCTGCGTTTAGTTGATCTGCAGATTATTCATGGGGAGGAACTGCGCAAAAAAGCCGATGTCAATTATCAGCGTTTTCACCAGATCAGCCCGAATCGCGGGATAATCTATGACCGGTACGGCATGGCGCTGGTAACCAATGAACCACGCTATACGCCGGTAATCGAAACAGCAGCCTTGCCTGATGACGATGCGTTGCCGTCCTACATCACAAGAATTGCTGAGCTGTTGCCCTACGATGCGACGGCACTGCAAACCAGAATTGACGAGGCATTCAAAGATCAAAAAGACCGGATTCCCCTGCAGCTGGAACTGGATCGGTCGGTAGCATTGGCGATTTTAAGCGATGCGGATGAGTATCCAGGGTTGAAGATCGAGATTACCCCGGTGCGTCGCTACGTCTTTGGTGCTCCATTTGCCCATGTGCTCGGGTATATCGGTGAAATCAGCGATTCAGAACTGGAAACCAAACTAGGTGAGTATTATATACCCGGCGATTTGATCGGTCGTGACGGAGTAGAAAAAAGTTATGAATTATATGTACGGGGTGTCAAGGGAGAAGGGGAGGTGGAAATCGACGCTACCGGGCAGCAGATCAACTTGCGTGTGGACCCGACCAAGAATCCCCAAAAAGGACACAGTCTGACCCTGACTATCGATGCTTCCCTGCAGCAAATAACCTATGAGGCACTCAGGGAAGGTATTGAGCAAAATGACGGCATCGCCGGAGTGGCGATTGTCATGGATGTGCAGACCGGTGAAGTCCTGAGCCTGGTAAGCTATCCAAGCTATGACAACAATCTTTTCTCCGGCTATTTAAGCTCTGATGCCCTGGCAGCGCTCTATGCGCCCGAGGCGGGTAATCCCCTGTTCAACCGGGCAATTGCCGGCCTGTATCCGCCCGGATCGACATTCAAGCCTTTTGTAGCTGCGGCGGCGCTTGAGGAGGGTATCATTACCCGCAGCACGACCGTGCATGATCCGGGGTTATTGGAGGTCGGCGGCAGTAGATTTCCCTGCTGGGTATACGGACAATACGGCGGCAGCCATGGCAGCCTCTCCGTGACCGGAGCCCTGACCAAATCATGTGATGTTTTTTTCTATGAAATCGGTGCCGGATACGAGCGGCAGGCAGGGCTGGGCTCGGAAAAGATCAAGTGGTATGCCCAAAAGTTCGGTTTAGGGGTCAATACTGCAATCGATATCGATGGAGAGAAAGTCGGACAGGTTCCGGCTGAGAGCGACTTTGCCGCACAAGGCGAAGAGTGGTATTGGGGAAATACCGCCCATATGGCAATCGGGCAGGGATACAGTCTTATAACACCCTTACAGCTCGTCAGTGGCACCGCAGCCATTGCCAACGGAGGTACGCTGTACCGGCCGCACTTCGTCAAAGAAATTCAGGCTACTGATTATGCCGGGGGACAGGTGGTTGAGCCGGTTGCTCAGGCTGCTGATCTGGTCGATCCTGCATATTTGGCTGTTGTGCGGGAGGGGATGCGGGGGGCGGTCGCGGCGGAAGGAGGAACAGCGTATCTGTTGCGTGATCTGCCCGTAGAAGTGGCAGGCAAGACAGGCACTGCCCAGCACGACAAGCGGAAGCAGGATCATGCCTGGTTTATCAGTTTTGCTCCCTATTCCCAGCCCCGTATCGCTACGGTTGTTCTTGTAGAGCAGGGGGGTGAGGGATCGAAGGCAGCGGTACCGGTAACAAAAAAAATTCTGCAGTGGTACTTTGAGAACCGCTGAGGCTTTGGTATAGTTATACGGCTTAGCTCTAGTTGGGCAGGAATATGGCTAATTTAAAATTGCCCCCTCAAAACATCGAAGCCGAAGAATCCGTGCTCGGAGCGCTTTTGCTCGACAAGAATGCAGTACTGAAGACGATCGAGATCCTGCAGCCGGATGATTTTTATAAAGAAGCACATACGATTATCTACGAAGCGATTATTGAACTTTTTGAAAAGCGTATTCCGGTCGATCTGGTTACCCTGACCGAAGCCCTGCGCAAACAGAAAAAACTCAAAATTGTTGGAGGAGCTACCTATCTGAGTGATCTGGTCAACGGAGTGCCGGCGGCGTTGCATGTCGAGCATTATGGCCAGATCGTCCGGCAGAAAGCTATCCTGCGCAAACTTATCGAAGGTGCCGAACGGATAGCTGAGATGGCCTATGATGAAGAGAAAGAGATACCGCAGACGCTGGACGAGGCAGAGCAGGTTATCTTCGCCATATCCCAGAAAAATATCAGAACTGACTTTAGTCCGATACGTTCAATCCTATCCGAAACATTTGACCGTATCGATGAGCTGCACAAGAACAAGGGATCGATCAGCGGTATAGCAACGGGATTTGCTGATCTCGACACCATGCTCGGTGGCATGCAGCGGGCTGATTTAATTATTTTAGCTGCCCGGCCGAGCATGGGGAAAACCAGCCTGGCTCTCAATATTGCGCAAACTGTGGCTGCGAAAACGCATATGCCCGTGGGTGTTTTCAGCCTGGAAATGTCTAAAGCCCAGCTGGTGGATCGTCTGCTCTGCTCGGAAGCAGGCATTGATCTGCGGGCCTTGCGAACTGGATTTCTCAAAGAGGAAGATTTTGCCAAGATCGGTGATGCGATGGGTGTGCTTGGAGAGGCGCCGCTCTATATCGATGACACACCAGGTATCAATGTGCTGGAGATGCGAGCCAAAGCCCGCCGGCTGCAGGCAGAAGCGGGGCTGGGGTTGCTCATCGTTGATTATCTTCAGCTTATGACCGGCTACGGCCGCTATCAGGAAAACCGGGTGCAGGAAATTTCAGAGATTTCACGATCACTCAAAGGCCTGGCGCGTGAACTCAATATTCCTGTTTTGGCATGTTCTCAGTTGTCACGTGCGGTTGAGAGTCGGCATCCGCAGATTCCGCAATTATCTGATCTGCGGGAATCCGGGTCTATTGAACAGGATGCGGATGTGGTGATGTTTATTTACCGTGAAGAATATTACAATGCTGAGACGCCGCGTAAAGGTCTTGCTGATATCATCATCTCCAAGCACCGCAACGGTCCGACCGGAAAAATCGAGCTGGTATTTAAAAAGGAACAGACTAGATTTGGTAACCTTGCTCGAGTAAGCTCTGGACCTGCGGCAACCTGATCGAACCGGCTTTTATACAGGTTTATCCCTGATATCTAGCTGTTCATAACTGTTATTTACTTTTTAATTCTTTAATGCATCCGGGAATTAAATATGGAACCGCGTCAGGAATCGATATACAATCAGGTATTGGCTGTTTTGTTCGTAGAAGCAACACCGGTCGAGAGAAAGAATCTTACGAGTATCTTGGATATCAAAACTCAAGAACTAGCAGAAGCCATTCGTCAGGGCAATGAGCATACTTGTTCGAAAGTATTCTTTGTGCAGGAAGCAGAAACAACAGTACAGCTTGCAACCCGGCCTGCCTATAGCCAGCTCATCCAGAAATGGCTGAAGCAGGAGGATAAAGCAGAATTAACCGCCTCAGCGCGGGAGACACTGGCGATCATCGCCTATCGGCAGCCAGTAAGCCGGAGTGATATCGAAAGCATACGCGGGTTGGATTCCCGGAAAGTTTTAAAAAATTTACTGGAACGGGGATTGATCCAGTTTACGACACCGCCGGAAAACGGTGATCCCAAAGCGTATTACTATGAGTTGAGTTTGAAATTTTTGGAGTATTTCGGACTGGGAAGCATCGAAGAACTGCGGGCAAAAATTGTTAAGAACGAGGGGTAAATTGCGGCTTATACAAAAAAAGGGGCTGAAACATGGTCTCCTTTTTATTTTTTTGTCATGTTTTTCTATGCAGATGAACGGGTACGCTGATCAGGCTATTGCAAGCACAGCCGATGCTTTTTTGGATAGCTTGGTAGAATTGGCAGGTGCGGATGAACCCAGGATATCCGCGCAATCATATATAGCGGTAGATATGGAAACCGGGCAAGTGCTAACAGAAAAAAACGCTCGTGAGCCACGTTCTCCCGCCAGCCTGACCAAGCTGATGACGGCGTTGGTGGCTGTTGACCTGTATACTCTGGATGAGACAGTCACGGTGTATGTTCCCAGTCTTCCCAATGATGCCGCCAGGATTAAACTTTTTACCGGAGAGAAGCTGACGGCGCGGGATTTGATCGCGGCTTCCCTGATTGCTTCGGCCAATGATGCAGCATATGCCCTGGCATACGGTAAACCTGAGGGCCTTGACCGTTTTGTGGAACTGATGAACGCCAAGGCAGTAACGATTGGTCTGAGCCAGACCCGCTACACGAACCCAGTCGGATTTGACGGCGTAGGGCATGAGACAACGGCTGCGGATATAGCCCTCGTAAGCAAAGAAGTTTTAAACAATGAGTTTTTGCGCAGTCTAGTGGCGACGCGCAGCCAGACTATTTATTCCACAGACCGGTTGAACAGCCATTTTCTTTATTCCACGAATCAGCTACTAGGAACCGATGGAGTTACCGGTATAAAAACCGGAAGTACCAGTCTGGCTGGAGAAACACTGAGCCTGCTGGTTGAGCTGGACGGGCATGAGGTGCTGATCGTACTAATGGGGAGCAGGGATCGTTTTGCTGACGCTAGAGCAATGATGCAATGGTTGAAGGTTGAACGGTCATGGCATACGGTTGGACAGTCTTGGTGCCAACCGGACTGGCAGTACTTGCTATTGACCGCACAGGTGGAAACGAAGGAGTGTGTTGACTATTCCAAAACAATTATTTTGCCACAATTTTGAATTAAGGCGGCACATGAAAAAAAAATTACTGCATATTGCCATCGATGGCCAGTCTGCTTCCGGAAAGGATACGGTTGGTGCAATTCTCGCCAAGCAGCTCGGCTGCTTCTTTATCGAATCAGGTGCGATGTACCGGGCAGCAGCCTGGCTGGTCAGGGAGCAGCAGGGTGATTTTAGCGATTCTGACCAGGTATATCGGATCGTGTCGAAAGCAAATTTTGAAATACGCAATACGGAGAAAGACGATCGGATCATACCGCAGGTGCGGGTTAATGGAACTGATATCGAACCGTTCATCCGGTCAAAAGACATAGACCGGCTCAGTTCGCTGGTAGCCAGCCAGCCGAAGGTCAGGAAGTATCTGATTAGACTCAAAAAGCAAATTGCCCGAACCCATTCGCGTCTGATTATGACTGGCAGGGGGATCGGCAGGACGGTTTTGCCGCGAGCAGATATCAAGGTGTATCTCACCGCCTCGCTCAGCGAGCGCGCTCGGCGGCGGGCAGCTCAGTACCAGCGGATGGGCAAACCGGTTGACATCGATGCTATCGCCGCAGAGCTGGCAGAGCGCGATGCCATGAACAAGAATCGTTCCTTTGATCCGGATGTGCCGGCAGAAGGATCGGTTAGCATTGATACGACGAACCTGGCACTCGTTCAGGTATGTCAGGAGATTAATAAACAATATCAGGAAATGTTCGAGTGAGAAAGGCGTATCATGGCTCGGAAGGTAATCGATTCATTATGGAATCTGTGGCCGTTTCTTCTTGTCCTGGTCGTTTCGATTTTTATGCGATTCTGGGATATTTCCATTTTCCCAAAGTTAGAGGTTGACGAGGATATTTATCGCTATCTGGCTGATGGTTTTTGGTCAGGACAGCATGAAATGTTCTGTATACCCTATACCTACTTACCGCACCCGCCGCTTTTTTTTGCAATCGGGAATTTTTTTACCATGCTATTTGGTAATTACATTGTCAGTCTGCGCTTGCTCTCGGCTTTGAGTGGGGTGCTTGTCTGTATACTGATATATGCGGTGATATCGCGATATGTTGATCGCAAGACAGGTTGTATTGCAGGCTTGGCTCAGGCAGTCATGCCGACAGCGATTGTTTTTGAAAGATTAGCTGTTGGTTATACCCTGCAGGTTTTTTATATTTTTGTGAGTCTGTACTGCTTTAGCAGATTTGTCAGGATCAAATACGCCGATGAACATCAGACAGATGTTGTTTCCAGTGAAAGGATATGGGTAGTGTTCGCTGGTGTTGCGGCTGGTCTTGGTTTTATTACAGAGGTAGGGGGAGTTATTCTGGTGGTTTTATTAGTATTCTATTTTTTCAAGCAACACTACGATTTTTTTTGGTATATCATGCCAGGGGCAGTCCTATTGCCCGGCATGGTTTATTTCCTGTTGTTTGTTCGTCATCCCAGCTGGTTTATCGCTGACTTAACTATCAACAGCGGCAGAAATAATATGACCTTATTTCTCGCAGCAGTAATGTATGGAATACTGATTTTTTTGATCCCGGTCGCTCGTAAGGCGATGAGCAGGATGTATGATTTTTCCATGAAAGGTATTATAGTCCTCTGGCCGTTATATGCTGTAATTATTGCAGCTGTGCCGATGTCCTACCCGCTGGTCAGGGGCGGGTATGGATTCTATTGGATTGGCATACTTGGTTTATTCCTCTTACCCAGGAGAACTACACAAGACAACCAGCTCAGGATCATGCTTTTATCTGTAGCAGGTAGTTACATACTCTATAACTTGTTCATTAACAGGGTGGATGTTTTTTTGCTCGCTACGCTGCCTTTTTTATCAATCGGGATTGGATTGATCACCATGCAATCCTGGCAAGTCTGGAAATCAATTGTCAGATGTAAATACATGAAACAAATATCGGTACTTTTGGCTATTTTGCCGATATGTTATATAGCATGGCAAAGCACCAATATGCTCATAGGGAAATTACTTATAGATAGAAGACAGGATGTTCAGGCCTTACAAGGAGTCGCGAGCTATCTTCGCCATCATGCTGACAGGGACGACCTGCTTGTCCTCGGGGTGGCCTTGAACGGAGAAGTAGACATGCGTATTGCAACGATATCCCAATTTATGTATTACCAGGAAACCGATTTAGCTTATGCTATGGTAGGTGAATACTATACTAACGAGCGTTTGTTGTTTGACATCAGTATAGAGAGCGCGGATTATTATGTAACCACAAATCGGTTTAGCCGTTTTGTGCGGGGAGAAATGACCCTGGAGGAGTATATGGGAAACTACATCGATAACAAGCCGGTAGTCGAGGATATGCTACTAGCCAAACGCAAAGTTTCAGCCATGGCCGACTGGCCATATTTTGCATTTGGTAATTTGGAACTGTATGTTCGGCCTGAAAGGTATGCACATGTCCAGCTTTAGTGATGTTACTCTGATTTTACCGACATTAAATGAAGAGAAAAGTATATCTGTTCTGCTCAATGATCTGATCAGCTTGTATCCCGGAATTATTATTATAGTTGCAGATGACGACTCGACCGATGGCACACAGGAAATCGTACAACGCTTTACTAATCCCCCAATACATCTACTCAACAGACAGGGGGCAGAGGAAAAAGGATTGACAGCCAGCATATTGGATGCTGTCCAAAGAGTACGAACTACATATTTTATCGTTATGGACGCTGACGGCCAGCACCCTCCGCGGATTGTCAGTAGTATCTTCAGCAAATTGGCATCCGGATATGATATCGTCATAGCATCGCGGGAGACAGTGGAACCAGAATGGCCATTATTGCGCCGAGGCATATCTCATCTGGGCAGTATATTGGGAAAAGTGTCTTTAGCAGTGCGCGGCGTATCTGTGTGGCAGCATGACATCCTCAGCGGTTTTTTTGGTGTCCGTACGGAATTTTGGCAAGAAATGGTAGAAAAAGCATCCGGGAGTCATTTCAGGAGAGCGGGTTATAAGTGCCTGTTTGACTTCCTTAAATTGATTGGCCGTGATACGAATATTGCAGCTGTGCCCTACATATTTGCTACTCGCAAGGCAGACAGTTCTAAAATTTGCTGGCGAATCTGCGCAGAGTATATTCGGGCGATACTATCTTAACGAGAAGTAAATATGCAAAAAAAACGGCCACGTTGTTCGTAGCCGTTTTTTGTCTGCTTGATGATTGATTGAAATATTATTCGTCGAAATACTGCGTAACATCCCCTTCTGCACCAAGGGTGGTGAAGATGAATTTGACAAGCACATACCCGAGGAGTGCGATGGCAATACCGATGATCGCATGGGTGATACCTTCCTTGGCTTCTCCGGCTTTTTTGGAATCCCCACCGGCAGTAACATATTTAAAGCCCATCCAGATCAGATAGATGACCGCGATGACGCCGATAAACGATAACATGAAACTGATAAGCGTATCCAAGAGTTCCATAAACGATGTTTCACCCACAGGGCTTGACAAGGCAAATGTCGGCAGGGCGAAAGCCATAATTTGGTAGCCTAACAGGGCGGGGTACAGGATTTTCTTTGCATGTTTGGTTTGCATGACCGTGATTCTCCTCAATGGTTAAATAGTATAATTTATCATTAAATTATAAAAAAAAAGTATATAATTGTCAATAGTTATTCATTTAATGAAATGCAAAGGAGTTTTTAATACAACTGTTTCTTTCCATGCCGGCATCCATGTTAGAATATTCTGCTCTTTTTGTAAATAGTAGGTAAATAAACGCATGGACTCGGGCTCTCCGTGCGTGAGGAATATTTTACTGGGGTGTGGTTTGAAATTGCTGACCCAGCGGGCCAGGTCCGCCTGGTCGGCGTGCGCCGAGAAACCGCCGAGCGTATGGATTTTGGCCTTGACCGCGATGTCCTCGTTGAATATCTTGACGCGGGTCGCACCATCGACGATTTTTCTTCCCAGGGTACCCTCGGCCTGGTAGCCGACAAAAACAATGTGGCTTTCAGGCCGCCAGAGGTTATGCTTGAGATGATGCTTGATGCGTCCGGCATGGCACATGCCGGACGCAGAGATGATCATCGCTTTTTTGATCGAATTGATTTGCTGGGATTCTGCGACCGTGCGGGTATACTTCAGATTGGGCAGCTCAAAGGGGTTGTCACCGCTTTTCAGAATTTTCCAGGTGTTTTCGTCATAACATTCCGGATGACGGCGGAAGATCTCCGTAGCATTTATTGCCAGGGGGCTGTCGATAAAGATCGGAATATCGGGGAGCTCTCCTGCTTTGTGCATACAATGCAGTTCGTAGATAATTTCCTGGGTACGTTCCACAGCGAACGAAGGAATGACTATATTGCCGTTGCCTGCGATACAATCCTGCAGAATGGACTTGAATTCCGCGAGGGTTTCCTCCCGGGATTTATGACAATGCGCCGCATAGGTTGTTTCCATGATGACATAGTCGGCTTTCTTGATCGGGGTCAGATCCTTGACGATTGCCTGACCGCCATGCCCGATGTCGCCGGAAAAAACCAGGGAGATGGGCAAATTTTTTTCGGTTACCCAGACTTCCAACGATCCTGAGCCGAGAATATGGCCGGCATCCTGAAAGCGGAACGATACGGTCGGGGCTGCCTCAGCTTTTTCTCCATAGGTAACGGTCCGGAACTGGGAGAGGCTTGCTATAGCATCCTCGGGTGTGTAGAGCATGTCGAGCTGGGGAAGATCCGCGCGTTGCCGCTTGCGGTTTTTCCATTTTATATCTTCCTCCTGGATGTGGGCGCTGTCCGGCAGCATGATTTCGCAGAGATCGCGTGTCGCGGGGGTGCAGTAGACTGGCCCCTTGAATCCCTCACGAACAAGTCTGGGGATCAGTCCGGAATGATCGATGTGGGCATGGGTGAGCAGTACGGCAGTTATGCCAGCCGGGTCGAAGTCGAACGGGGCATAGTTGCGGTCATTGAGCTCGGCATTGCCCTGGAACATGCCGCAGTCGATGAGGATTTTGGTGTCTTGGGTTTCGAGAAGATAGCACGAGCCGGTGACGGTCTGGGCAGCGCCAAGAAAGGTCAGATGCATAATACTACTTTGTTATTGGTTTTAGGTATGCTGGTGAAGTTAATTAGTTATCTGGACCGCCTGTTTCCCGGTTATACCTTCCAGTTCTATGAGCAAATTCCTGTCCAGAGCAATACGGATATCCGGGCAGAGCGTTTTTTCTTTGGGGGTATGGGCGTGCAGGGTGAGGCGTAAGGCATTTGTTCCGGGATACTGTCTGACTGCCTGCTGGATCCTGGCAAGCGTCATGCTGTTTGACTGTTCTTCTGTCAGGATAATGGTGAGTGACCGGGATACTGATTCGGTGCTTGCTGTCTGTTCCGCGGTATCACTATAACCATTTTCAGAGAAAAGGGAAATATCTTCCTCGTTCTGCAGAACCTGACCGGAATCGATGATGATTTTCGCACTGTCGTCCTTGTGTTCGATTTTTCCCTTGACAGCGATGATCGCTTCCGGTTGCCAGAATGGCTGGATTTGCTCAAACACTTTCGGGAATACCACCAGCTCGATTTTGTCTTTTTCATTTTCCAACAGCACAAAAGCCATGGGGGTATTGTTTTTTGTGATGATTTTGCGAACTGACCTGACGATCCCGACCGTGCAGACTTTGGAACGGGAGGGCAGCTGCTTCACTTCCTGGATAGGGGTGATTCCCTGCCGGGCGAGCTGTTCGGCAAACATGGATAGGGGATGCCGCGAGAAATAGAAACCGAGCATTTCCTTTTCCCAAGCCAATTTTTCAGTAATATTGACCTCATCAATGTCTGGCAGGATCAGGGTTGTCATGCTAGTCTCGGAAGCGGGATTGAGACCGAACATGGTCGTCTGGCCGCTGGCTTTGGCTTGATGTTCTTTGGCAGCAAGCGCCACGGCCTGATCAATGATGTGGAGCTGCTGATTGCGATTGCCGAATGCGTCAAACGAACCGCTTTTTATCAGGCTTTCCAGCACCTTGCGGTTGCAGCTGTGATTGTCAACCCGGCTGCAGAAATCAGCCAGGGAATCAAACGGTTGCTCTTTCCGGGTGGAAAGTATATCAGCGATAGCTGCCAATCCAACATTGCGTATGGCTTTGAGACCAAAGCGGATGTGTTCATCCTCGATAGAGAATTCCTCCTGACTGGCATTGATGTCAGGCCCGATGACTTCGATCTGCATGCGTTTACATTCGTCGATGTAGTCTGCAAGCTTTTCCTGGTCGTCCATCATGGAGGTAAGAACGGCAGCCATGTATTCGAGTGGGTAATTAGCTTTGAGATAGGCGGTCTGGTAGGTGAGCATGGCATAGCAGGCAGCATGCGATTTATTGAAGCCATATCGGGCAAATGGTTCGATAAAGCTGTAGACTTCCTCGGCTTTTTCGGTACTTACTTTGGCAGTTGCCCGGGCGCCTTCGATGAATTTACTTTTCAAACGTTCGATCTCCGAGGCGATTTTTTTTCCGATAGCCTTGATAAGAATATATCCTTCTCCAAGTGAAAATCCCGCAAAATCGCAGGCGATCTGCTGCACCTGTTCCTGATAAATGGCAATGCCGGAGGTTTCTTTTAGGATAGGCTCCAGAATCGGATGGGGATAGGATGGCTTCTTCTTGCCGTGCTTGGAGGCTATATAGGCGTCTAGCATGTTCATGGGACCCGGCCGGAACAGGGCGACCAGGGCGACGATGTCTTCGAAGGTCTTTACGCCCATTTCGCGTGCCAGGCGCGCCATACCGGTACTTTCCACCTGAAACACGCCAGCGGTTTCCCCCCGGGAGAGCATGGCAAAGGTTTTTGCGTCATCGAGCGGTATGGTATTGAGGTCAACTATTGTGCCGCGGTGATTCTGGATGATGCGCAGGGCATTGCCCAGAATGGTAAGATTGCGGAGACCGAGGAAGTCAACCTTGAGCAAGCCGATCTTTTCGCAGGGTTTCATGCTGTACTGGGTGGTGATTTTTCCTTCCTTGGCATCCTTCTGCAGGGGGACATCTTCGACAAGCGGATTTTTGGAAATAACTACGGCGGCGGCATGGGTTGAAGAATGCCGGGCTACGCCCTCCAGACGAAGCGAAAGATCGATGAGTTTTTTGACCTGAGGATCCTGAACATAGAGCAGATTGAATTCCACGACACTTTCCAGGGCTTCCTGGAGATTCATGCCCACAGGAATCATTTTGGAAATTTTGTCAACATCGCTATACGGCATGCCGAGAACTCGTCCGACATCGCGGACAGCTGCCCGGGCCATCATGCTGCCGAAGGTGATAATCTGGGCGACATGCTCCTCGCCGTATTTTCGGAATGCATACTGGATAACTTCATCGCGGCGGTCGTCGGCAAAGTCAAGATCAAAATCCGGCATGCTCGCGCGTTCGGGATTGAGAAACCGTTCGAACAGGAGGAAATGGTCCAGTGGATCAAGGTTAGTGATTCCCATCAGATATGCGGCCATACTTCCCGCTCCGGAGCCGCGTCCGGGACCGACGGCGATGTCCTGCGATCGCGCGTAATTCACCAGATCCTGCACCAGGAGATAGTAGGAAGCATAGCCCATGGGACAGATAACAGAAGTTTCGTAGATCAGACGTTCGAGAATCGCCCGGCGTTTTTCTTCCGGGACGTCTGAGGTAGATGGAGTGATTTCCCGAAATTCCCGGTCTGCCTGTATCTGATAACGCCGCTGGAGGCCTTGTACGCATTCCTCGCGGAACAGTTCTTCCGGGGTAAGGTTATTACCGATCGTGAATTCCGGAAGCAGGTGTTTGCCAAATTCGATTTCTATCTGACAGCGGGCTGCGATTTCTACTGTATTCTGCAGAGCTTCCGGAATGTCCGGGAACAACGCCTGCATTTCTGCGGGAGAACGCAGGTGGTAGTCATGGGAGGTCATGCGCATGCGATCGGTATCCGAAAGGACCTTGCCTGTTTGGACACAGAGGAGCACGTCCTGCGGTTCCCAGTCATCCGCGAGAATATAGTGCACATCGTTAGTAGCAACGAGCGGAATGCCTTGTGAATGCGCCAGGGAGATTGCTCGTTCGTTGTAGGCGAGCTGTTCTGGCATGGCATGGTGCTGGATTTCCAGGAAGAAATTTTCCTTGCCGAACATGTTTTGGTAATCACGGATGACTGCCAAAGCGTCCTCTTCGCGATTCTGGTTGAGCAGCTTTGGCAATTCACCCTGGAGGCAGGCACTCAGAGCAATCAGACCCTGCGCATGCTCCCGCAGCCAGGAACGATCCAGGCGGGGTTTGTAATAAAATCCTTCCAGATTGGCGCGGGTCGCCAATTGCATCAGATTGTGGTATCCCTGCGTATTTTCCGCTAGGAGTACCAGATGATGGAGGGAGGTTTCGCCGCGTTTTTCTTTTTGGGCAACACCATCAGGGGCAATATAGGCTTCCATGCCGATGATCGGTTTGACTCCGTTTTTCTTCGCTTCCAGATAAAAGTCGATCGCTCCATGCAGGGTGCCATGATCGGTGATCGCCACTGCTGACATGCCCAGTTCCCGCGTACGCAGGCACAGCTCATCGAGCTTGCACAGGCCATCGAGGAGGGAGTACATGGTATGGACATGCAGATGGACAAAATCAGTCACAGGCACTGTCACTAAAAAAAAGATGGGCTATACGGTCATGATTTCTTTTTCTTTGGCGCTGACCAGTTCGTCGACGCGGCTGTTGAAACTTTCGGTCATTTTCTGCACCTGTTCCTGGAGTCTTCTGCTGTCGTCTTCTGAGATTTGTTTATCCTTTTCTTCCGTCTTGATATCCTTGATGGCATCCTGCCGGTGTGCCCGGAGAGCAACCCGGGCTTTTTCTCCGTAGTCGTCGACAATTTTTTTCATGTCCTTGCGGCGTTCCTCGGTCATTTGTGGAATGTTAATTCTGATGGTTTGTCCTTCCACCTGGGGCGTCAGGCCGAGATTGGAGATCTGAATGGCTTTATCAATGGCAAAAACAGCTGCCTTGTCCCAGGGCTGGATGAGTAATTGCCTCGTTTCGGGAACGGTTATGGAGGCGATCTGCTTGAGGGGGGTCTGCGTCCCGTAGTAATCAACCATGATATCCTCGATCAACCCGGGCTGGGCACGGCCGCTGCTGATCTTGGCGAGCTGGGCTGAGAGGCTCGAGATGCTTTTTTCCATGTTGCTTTTAAGGGCGGGGATGGTCTGTTCTGACATGTTGGACTCCTTGGATTAATACACGCAGGTGCCGATATTTTCGCCGGCAATAACTTTCTGCAAATTGCCTTTTTTGAAAAAATCAAAAATAATGATGGGCATATGGTTGTCACGGCACATGGCAAAGGCAGTCATGTCCATGACCCGCAATTTCTTCCGCAAGGCTTCATCGTAGCTGATGCGGTCATAGCGTTTGGCAGTTTTGTACTTTTTGGGATCTTTATCGTACACACCGTTGACTTTGGTTGCCTTGAGAATCGCTTGGGCACCGATTTCCACTGCCCGCAGGGCAGCGGCGGTATCTGTCGTGAAATAGGGACTGCCGACTCCGCAGGCCAGGATGATGATCCGGCCTTTTTCCATATGGCGGATAGCTTTTTGTCTGATATAGGGTTCTGCGACCTGGGGCGCATTAATAGCCGACTGGACCCGCACGGGTATGTGGATTTTGGTGAAGGCATCATGGAGAGCAAGCGCGTTGATCAGGGTGGCAAGCATGCCCATATAGTCAGCCGTGCCGCGGTCCATACCTGCTGCCGAAGCGGCAAGTCCGCGGAAGATATTACCTCCGCCCACAACCAGCGCTACCTGGACACCGCGGTTATGGATATCGGCGATCGAGCGGGCGATTGCCAGAGTGGTTACAGGATCAACGCCATGAGATCGTTTTCCCATGAGCGCTTCGCCGCTTAGCTTGATGAGGACTCTGCTGAATTCGGTGGGGATGGTGGGTGCTTTGGGCAAGTCCGTCTCCTGTATAAAGGATGGATGGCTACTACTGCCTGGCCGCTTTGGCTTTGATGAGGCGTGAAGCCGCCAGTTCGCCATGGTATTTGGGGATACGTTCGATGCGAGGGTGATAGGATAGCTGCGCGAGCAGCGCCGATATGTGGGTTTTTTTTTCAAACTGGTCATATCCCAGAGCTATTATATCGGGTTTGTACTTCTCGACAACCTTTGCATGGTTATTTGCTGATCCGAGGACAGCCCGGTCGACAACTTTGAGAGCTTGTACCAACGCCAGACGGTCTCTTTCGCCAAATAACGGTTTTTTCCCCTGCTGTTTGGCGGTGGCATCGCAGGCGACGACCACAAGCAGTTCCGTACCAAGTTTTTTGGCCTGGGTCAGATAAAAAATATGGCCCGGGTGAATGATATCAAAAACACCTGAGGCCATAACCAAGGACGTGTGAGGATGAGAGGAGGAGTCTTCTGACATAGCAGCCGAAAGACTAATAACTGGATGCCGCGCAGTTGGCGGCTGGACAACTTAAGCGCCGAGCTGGAAGCGTACGAATCGGCCAATGAGAATATTTTCCCCCATTTTAGCTATCGCTTCCTGAATGAGATCGATAATTTTTTTCTCCGGGTCCTTGATGAATGCTTGACGCAGGAGGCAGACCTCATCATAATATTTTGACAGTTTTCCTTCAGCAATCTTTTCGGCAATCTCCGTTGGCTTCCCTTCCTGCTGGATCTGGGCAAGATAGATTTCTTTTTCCTTATTCACAGTCTCTTCGTCAATATCGCTCGGTTTGAGATAGAGCGGATTCGTAGCTGCAATATGCATGGCTATGTCATGAGCCAACTGTTTGAATTCATCAGTGCGGGCGACAAAATCAGTTTCGCAATTGATTTCAAGGAGCACGCCGACTCTGGCACCGGCATGGATGTAGCTTTCGATCAAACCTTCGGACGCAGCCCTGCCGGATTTCTTGTCAGCCTTGGCCAGGCCCTGCTTCCTGAGGATCTCTGCGGCCTGTTTAGGGTCACCCTTCGCGTCTACCAGTGCTTTTTTGGCATCCATCATCCCGGCGCCGGTGAGTTCGCGCAGTTCCTTGACCTGTTGGGCGTTTATCGTAGTCATACGCTATCCTTGTGTTGAATGAGTAGCAAAAACCATCGACTACTGGATGAGAGCGACAATTTTTTTCGCAGTAGCCGGACCGATGCCGTCCAGAGCTGTCAGGTCATTTTCCCCTGCCTGCTGCAGCTGTTCCCAGGAGGGGAAGGCTGCCTGGAGCGTGGTCAGAACAGATGTCTTGATGCCGGGGAGCTTTTCGGCGGTTATCGCAGTGGATACGGCAGGCTTTTCTTCCCCGGCAGGGGGAGTGACTTCCGGTTCGACGACTACCGTATCTTCTTCATCTGTCGCTCCTACGCGTGTTGATGACATGCCGGGCACAGAGGTTGATACTGATGGAGCAGCTGTCGGTCTGACTGGTGCGACGGGTTGCGGGTGTTTGAGCTCGTATTCCCGGCGCGCTGCCTCGGCTGTTGCACCGAGCTGGTCGAGGACGAAGTAGATGGAGCGGATAGCATCATCGTTGGCCGGGATCGGATAATCGACAACATCCGGATCGCAGTTCGTATCCAGCGTGGACATGATCGGTATGTTTTTGACCAGCGCTTCCTTGACGGCGTTCTTCTCGCGTTTGGGATCAATGATGAATACCAGGTCGGGTACTTTTTTCAGATTGGCAACGCCTTTAAAGAGTGTTTCCATTTTCTGGATTTTTTTGTTGAGGACGACTTTTTCTTTCTTGATCATGCTTTCCAGTTCGCCGCTGAGCTGCTTAGCCTTCAATTCATTGTAATGCCGAATACGCTCTGCCAGCGTTTCGAAGTTGGTGAAAAAGCCACCGAGCCAGCGGCTGTTGATATAGGGCATGTGGCATTTTTCAGCGATTTCCGCGATTTTCTGCTGCCCCTGGCGTTTAGTGCAGACGAAAAGAATGATACCGCCTCGGGCGATGACTTCCATAATGACTTTTTTTGCTTCTTCCAGCAAGTCGATCGTCTGGACAAGGTCGATGATATGCACACCACCGCGTTCGGTGAAAATGAAGGGTTTCATTTTCGGATTCCAGCGTGCGGTCTGGTGACCGAAGTGCACGCCGCATTTGAGCATCTCCCGGAGCATGGCTTCGCGGGGATCATCGCTCGCCGTCGGCGGCGTCTGGGGCATAGAAATAGGAGTAGGTGCATTTTCGGGCACAGCTACTCCTTCGGTGGGGTGATCGGACATGACGAACCTCCTTTGAGTTGAACTTCCCTCTGTATCATCTTGGCTAATAATCCGCCGCATGGCTGCGGGAGCGGACACCCATTACCCAATCCACAGAGGTGTAAGATGGAAAATAAACACAACAGATAGTATAGCTAAATCAGGTATATAGCACAAGCGTCTATTTCTTTGCCGGTATTTTTGACTTTTTTTCTTCAGTTTCCTGGTGGGAAGTATGGTCATGGCCGAGGTTGAGCAGGAACTGGCGCGTCTTATTGCGGCGGATCAATTGTGTGAGATAGAGGCGTCCATTGGGCGTGGAAAGGTTGCGCTGGAGATTACGTCCCTCGTCCGTCAGGTGTCCTTTTTGATCCCGGAAGCTTGAAAGCCACTGGTGAAATTCAGAATCGAGTTCTGCGGGTTTAACAGCTATCTTTTCAGTTTTGGCGATCTCGTCGAGGATCAGTTCCAACTTGGCGACTTCTTCTGCCTGGGGCAACCAATTTTTCTGGAGTTCCTCGAGTTTTTTATTCTGGGCGCTGAGATAGGTTTCCAGGTTTAATCCCTGCTGATTGAGGCGCCATTCGAATTCCTTCTGGATTTTGTCAAGTTCATCGTCGATGAGCACAGCCGGGGTGTCCATTTTAGTCTGTTTGATCAGGGCTGCGAAAAAATCCTTCTGGAACTGCTGCTCGGCTTCATGCTCCTTGCTGTGCTGGAGTGAATGCTCCAGCTCCTGTTTCAGATCAGCGAGACTTTTGGCACCGATGGTTTTGGCAAATGCATCATCAAGGACGGGAAGAACTCTGATCTTAACTTCCACGACCGTGATAGCAAAATCAACTTTGTTATTGCGGTAGCGTTCCAGAGGATATTCTTTGGGAAAGGTCAGGGAAAATTCTTTGGTATCGCCCTTTTTCAGACCGATTACTTCGTCGTCAAAGCCGGGAGCGAAGAAATTTTCACCGATGTAGTGCTGGTAGTTTTCCCGGGTGAATGCCTTGAGTTCTTCCTCACCCATTTTCGCCTTGGTAGTAAGCACTATGACATCATCCTTGGCGGCTGCTTTATCCTGCGCTTCATAGGTGGCACTGCGCTGGCGGAGGAGGTCCAGTGATTCGTTCACGTCCTTGTCCGTCACCTTGGGATGGCTGTGTTTGATTTTGATGGAACGGTAATCGCCGAGGGTGATTTCCGGATAGACATTGGTCTGGGCAGTGAAGACAACCGGTTTGTCATCTTCAACTGAGGTTATTTCAAATTTTGGTTGGGAAATCGCCCGGATGCCTTCCTGTTGTAATGCTTCAAAATACCATTCGGGCACACAAGCCTGAAGCATCTCGCTCGTTACTTCTTCTGCGGGGATAAGCTCTCTGGCCATGCTTTCAGGAATTTTTCCCTTGCGGAATCCCTGGATTTTTAATTGTGATTTCAGCTTGGCAAATGCCTTCTTTTTCTCCTCTGAAGCAACAGCCACAGGTATGGTAACAGTCAGTTTGATTTGGCTTTTTTCCAGTTTTTCGATAGTGATGTCCATAGGATAGTGATGGGTGTAATGATTGAATAGATCAGCGCCGAATGCGCACTTTATACAGTTTACCTATTTGTCTGAGAAAAGTAAACGCTTTTTGCGGAGCGGTGCTTTTCCCCTGCAGCTGCCGTTCATAGTGGCAGGCGATTTCCTGCATTGACCTGAAGCTACCCTGGGCAAGTAATTCCAGCAACAGGTAAGGTGCGTCATCGGACACGGGGATTTTCTGGAGTATGGATTTGCGGATGAAGAAATAGGAGGATAAGGGATCATGCACCGGAGTCAGGGGAGCACAGAGCAGGCAGGCCATCCGGGTAAGGGATTTCGTGATGAAATTCCAGCCGAAGGTCTGGGCGCCGGGTACAAAACGGCTGCCGATCGTCAGGTCGATATTACCGCTGATCAGAGGGAAAACCAGGTCAGGGATAATGTCCGGAGAATAGGGAAGTCCGGCATCTATCATGCCGATGAGATTTCCCTGCGCCTGAGCTAGTCCTTCATAAAACGCTGATGTTTTACCGAGTCGTTCTGTCCGGTGCAGGGTTTTTAGTTTTGGAAAAAATTTCTTCAGATAATACGCCAGTTCCCCGGTGCCGTCCGGGGAATTATCGTCAACTATGATGATTTCCGCCTGGATTTTGTTATAGCCGGTGATTTCAAAAATCTGCCTGACGAGGATAGGCAGGGTTTCGCTTTCATTATACGTCGGGATGATAATCGAGAGCATGGGTCAGTTTCTGTTTTCGTTTTCAAACAGCAGTATTATACTGACCGCTTCAGGAAAAAGAAAGGATATAAGAAGTGTTTGTGAGCTAGAGATCAAAGAGACCTCTGCCGCGCGGCTTCGAACATGGCGATGCCTCCGGCTACGGACGCATTGAGCGATGCGGTGCGCCCGTGCATGGGGATCTCGGCGAGATGATCGCATTTATCCATAGTTAGTTTTTTCAAGCCGTCATTTTCATTGCCTATGATTAAGGCCAGCGGCTGGTTGAGGTCGAGATTGTACAGGGTGGCACCACCGGTTTCCACTCCGATAATGCAGATGCCATGTTCCTTGAGTACGTCAATGGTTCTGTTGATGTTAGTCACCAGGCAGACAGGGATCAGTTCGCTGGCTCCTGCCGACGTCTTGACCACGGTCGTGGTGACTTCGCAGGCTCGGTCTTTCGGGATGATAACCGCAGTCACGCCTGCCAGTTCAGCGCTGCGGATCAGGGCGCCGAGGTTGTGCGGGTCCTGGATATGGTCCAGGATAAGGTAGAGAGGGTTGGCTGCTTTGCCGGTAACTGCCGTGGGGAGCACTTCGTCCAGTTCAGCGTAAGGATAAGGGGAGGTGATGAGGACTACTCCCTGATGCTTTTGGCCAGACTGGCTGAAGCGCTTCTCCAGCGTGATCCGGCTGACTTCCTTGAACTGGACATGGCGTCGTTCTGCCCAGTCTTTGATTTCCTGCATCACTGGCGGCCAGTCGAGGTCTGTCTGGAAAAAAAGCTTGCGCGGTTCACGGCGTGGATTGGCGATCACGCTGAGCACCGGATAGCGCCCGGCAACAAATTCGTAGGACACGATAATTTTAAATTAAAAATTAAAGAATCAAATCTACTTTTAGAGTATAAGAAAGCTTGCATGAATACGCAACTTATTCACATTCTACAATGAACACCTTGCTGGATGTAGACGGGTTACATATAATAATTAACGTACATCCAAACGGTTCTGGAATAGATAACAACCTCGAAGCCCCCGAAGTATCATGTAATCATCAGTTGCATGCATGTTGTGATCTTTGTGGTTAATCCTTTTTTTGATAATTACTTTACAGAGAGGCTGCTAATGAATTTTGAACTGTCAGAAGAGCAGGATATGCTCAGGCAGATGGTGCGCGATTTTGCTGAAAAGGAAATCGCTCCCCACGATAAAAAAATGGATGAGGACAATCACATACATGAGGAACTGCTTAGCGCCATGGCAACGGCAGGTTTGTGGGGCATTGTCGGCGGGGAGCAGTATGGCGGGGCCGGAGGGGATGCGATTAGTCAGGTTGTCTGCATCGAGGAAGTAGCCAAAGCGAGCGGCAGTATGGCCATCACGCTTGATGCGCATTGGTTATGTGTGGATGGAATTATGGAGTTCGGGAATGAGGAGCAGAAGCAACAGTATTTGCCGAAACTGCTGTCAGGCGAACACCTGGGCGCTTTTTGCTGGACCGAACCGGAAGCAGGATCTGATGCAGCAGGAATTCAGACAAAAGCTGTTAAGAACGGCAGTGGATACGTGCTCAATGGAACCAAGGCGTTTGTTACCAATGGGGGGTTAGCCCAGATCTATCTGGTCGGCGCGATGACGGATGCAGATAAAAAGCAATTCAGCATATTTATCGTTGACAAGGATTCCAAAGGTTTTTCCATTGGCACCAAGGAAGACAAGATGGGGCTGCGCGGTTCGCACACGACGGAAGTTCATTTAAACGACGTGCATGTTTCTGAACAACTGATTTTGGGAGATGCAGGCAATGGTTTCAAGGTTGCCATGGGCATTTTGAACGGAGGGCGCATATCCCTTGGAGCTATCAGTATCGGTACGGCAGTTGCAGCCCGCGATGCGGCACTTGCCTACGCCAAGCAGCGTAAAGCATTTGGCAAGCCGCTGACAGACCAGCAGGCAGTGCAGTTCATGCTGGCGAATATGCAGATAGAGATCGAGGCAGCCCGGTTGCTGGTATACAAGGCTGCCTCGCTGAAAACACAGGGTAAACCGTACCATGCCGAGGCAGCGGCTGCCAAAATTAAAGCCTCGGAAGTGGCCATGCAGGTCTGCAAGGACGCTATCCAGATTCACGGCGGCTACGGCTATACGCGGGATTGTCCGGTGGAACGGTATTTCCGCAATGCAAAACTGAATGAGATTGGCGAAGGAGCTTCGGAGGTATTGCGAATCCTGGTGGCACGGAACTTACTTAAATAATTTATTATTACGTATTTGTAAAGTTGCACTAGGTTGTTAACAAATCGGGAAACATATCGGTAGGATTAACGATAAAGATATCTGGCTCTTTAACAAACCATTCCATCGTAACTTGATGCGGGGTTTTCTTTCCCAAGACACGCAATCGCCTGCACC
>JAKQHK010000066.1 GCA_029573015.1 bacterium | reverse complement strand
CTCTACTACACCTCGCCGGTAGTGCGCACCAATTTTCTATCTGAACATCGCGACTTTACGGCAGTCATGCTCTACACCATGACTGCTCACAATATCATGGCTGTTGGCCGCCGCCTCGGCTTCAGCGCCGGGCGCATGGAGGCAGTCGCTAATGGCATCTATCTCAGACGCTTTGGCATGCGGCTGGGTAAAGGGAAGAATATTCTGGCAACGTAGGCGTTTATTGACGCACCACCCGTCCTGCTCTAGCTAACGCATCACTCAACGCATATTGCGCAGGTTTTTTTTGTTTATACGAGTACTGCGCGATCTCAGTTTGAACCTGTTGAACAAGCACAGCAATATGACCCTGCAGGTTTCTTTCTGCATCAGGCCAGAGCTGTTCCCTGTGTGCAAATAAAAAAATGATCAATTCTTCTATTTTCTTTTTCCAATCAGATTGCTCGCCAAATCGCTCTAATGCATATATCCCTGTTGTTCTCAAGTCTCGCACCAATCGTCCTATTGCTATCGGATCGTTCGATCCGGCATCCGGGCGTTCGGCAGTCTGACCTCTATCGGCTGCCAGGACAGCTGCAACGATATACTCTATAGCGTCAGTACCCAAAACGCCGATATCTCGCGGCATGCCAATAGCATCGATGAATCCAACCATCGTTTCTGCCTGTCGCAGCTGGACCTGCACATCGACAGAAGGCAGCTCCAATACTTGGCGTGCTGCCTGGACAGCTACTGTTTTTTCATAATATCTTAGGCACTCGCGCGCCTCTAACTGATGGGGCATTCGTATCTCACCGCTGGTCATTCGTTCCCGCATGCCCGCTTCCAGCTGTTGCAATCGGTCATTAATATCTATCCCTTGGCCAAAGTCGGTAAGACAGGCATCTAACGCATCAAGCTGATCGTCCGCTTCCTCTCTGGCAAGATCGACCTCGGCCACCAGATCGATAAACCGTTTAAATGTTTCTAATCCTTCCAGGCCGATTGTATCCGGTAAACTGGCAAGAATCGTTCGTGCCTGCTGCATGATCGCATTCCGCTTTTCTGCTTTTGCATTCCATGCTCGGTATGCAGCTTCCAGTGCCGCTTGATCAGGTGTTGTTTGATCCGCTACCTGCAATTTCGCTCGAGCTTGCTGAGATAGTTCTGCTAGCCATTCCTCATAACTTTTCTGTTTGTCAGCACGTTGTTGCTGTGCTTTGAAGAAAACATCATACTCTTTCTGTAATGCCTCATATCTAGCCTGAATTGCTACAACATCAGCTTCGTAATCCGCAACGACCCGCTTGCGGGATCTCGCTGCTTCTCGTGCTATGCCTCGTACACCCTGCACTCCTGCCAATGCAGTATCGATCATGGAGTCAACGATGTTATGAAGATTCCCAGGAATTACATATTTATCTGTGATCTTAAAAGCCTTACATACTGCCACCACTATCTCTTTAGTGACTGAGCGTATCTGTTCCTGGACAACACCGCCTTGCTCTCCTGCCTGACCGGACACATCAGGCAGAGGAATTGTATTCCAATCAGTTACAGGAACTTCTCCTGTCAGTATCTGCCGGGCGAGTATACGAGCCTGTTCATCAACTAATTGCCAGAGATCCTTGGACAATTCAGGAAGCGCGTCTCCCCTATCAGATAGACCCATACGTATCCTATGATACTAATACCCTAGAACTATAGTATATTACAAAAACGTGACGCCGAACAGATAAAAAAGAAGCAGTCATCATGACTACTTCCTGCGGCATCAGACTGAAAAAGCTACTGTGTTTTAATCCGAAACTCACTCCCCACACCAGCTTCAGACTGCACAGTTATCTGCCAGCCGAGCTGATCAATATATTCCTTGACGATCGAAAGCCCGAGCCCTGTACCACCTGTCTCCCTGCTGCGGGACTGATCCCCGCGATAAAAACGTTCAAAAATATACGGCAAATCCTTAGCGTTTATCCCACTGCCTGTATCCCGGACGGAAAACTCAGACACCTCTTTGCCATGAGCTTCAATAATAATACTTCCCTGCTTAGTATACTGCATAGCATTTTTTACCAAATTAGTAAGGATATGCGCCAGCATATCTGCATCTGCACGTATGGTGGCATCAGCAGAGACAGCAATCCCGACAGTCAACCCTTTTTTCTCTGCTTCGAAGAAAACTGCTGCGCATGTTGATTGGATAAACTGAAGAAAAGGGATTGCTTGCAAATCCACATCTCTGACTTTGGCACGGGCATGCGAGAAAAGCCGCAAGTCGTCAATCATGCGCCGCAACTGCTCGATAGAAGTTTTCATATCTTCAACTTTTTCTTTTCCATCGTAAATGCCCTCTTCAATCCCTTCCACGATGCCAAGTAAGCTCTGCAGCGGCGTGGTGATCTCATGCGCGAGATCGCTCACCGCGTCCTTGCGCAATTCCTCCACCCGTCCGAGCTCCTCGCGCAATTCGTCGAAGTCATGACCTAATTCGGCAATCTCATCAGAACCTTTCATATCTAACCTGTCATCGTATTCATGCTGTTTGACTTTGGCAATGTGCTTTTTCAGCCGCACGAGCGGCTTGGTAATCAGGCTGGAAAACAGCATGCCGATGATGAACGACATGCCCACAGCCACAATGCCGGCAAGTGTCAAACCTCTCCAGACTTCCCGGACAAACTGCTCCTCCAGCTGCTGGTGCGGCGCCTCCTGCCGGATCTGCACGAAACGCCTGATGCCGGGAAACGGCTGCAACGTATTTGGGTCAGCCTCCTGCATCCGGTCAAATAAACGCACCTGATCCTCGAGGAATCGTTCGAAGGCTATGTCAACCCGTCTGCTGATAAACAGACCGGCGGTCACCAGAGCGATCAGGCTGGTGATAACGATGATTAATGTTGTTTTATCACGTAAATTAAATTTCATACGACATCCATATATAAAATCCTGAACTCGATAGTCCCCCGACAAGTTATGTCCTGAATCGTAGCAAAGGAGAGAGAAGTAATGTAAGGGGTTTAATAAATTTATCCGTCTGCCCGCTCAGGCCGTCGAAGTGATGAACGACCAACTCGACAACTCGTTAACCCGTAAACCTATTAATTATATCAAATAACCTATAGCTCCTTGGCCCGATACCCCACCCCACGTACGGTTTCAATATAATCGCCCACACCTAATTTTTTGCGTAAATTTTTAATATGCGAATCAATCGTCCGGTCAAAAATATCCGGCGGGACAAAATCATCATACGCCGCATCGATCAGTTGATCGCGGGAAAACGCCTTATGCGGGTGACGGATCAGCGCGACAAGCAATTTAAATTCCACCGGGGTCAGATCAAGGGTGTCGATAACAGCTCCCTGTCGGTTAACACGTTTTACTTCGACTTTTTTCAGATCAATTTCCAGATCACGAAAGCGGATGCGTTCCGGGTCCTCCGGCGCGGGCCGCCCCAGCATGCGCTGCACTTTCAGCACCAGCACCTTGGGACTGAACGGCTTGATGATGTAATCATCCGCGCCAACGGTAAGCCCGCGCACCTGGTCAACCTCCTCCCGCCGTGCCGTAAGCATGATGATCGGGACGTTGCTGTCCAAGCGGATATCCCGGCACACCTCGATACCATCCTTACCCGGCAGGTTGAGGTCGAGGACAACCAGATCCGGCTTTTCTTCCTGAAAGACATCCAAAGCTTCATCGCCCCTGCCAGCTTCACAGACGATGAAGTTGCTATGGCGCAAAAAATCCCGCAACGTTTTCCGGATTTGTAGGTCATCTTCGACGATCAATATTTTCTTCATCGCCCTCTCGTCAATTAACCGGCTGCCTGTCAGAACCATATAACAAAAACGATAACTGACAGGCAGCCAGACTATACCTGATTATTCTTCCATATCCAATCTCGCGTGCATCCCCATGCCGGGTCCTCTGCCACCCGGTCTTCCGCCCATTCCCATGCCTCGCCACTCTCCGCCATTTTCATCATACACGCTGTGCATCCAATCAATGGTTTCTTGATTGTCCCCTGTGATGTTCACCTGGATGCCAGTATCTGTCTTTTCACTGGTAATCGAAATAGTATCCCGATAGGTCTGGAATTCTTCCCGGCGCTGCTCCATCTCGGCACGGTGTGCTTCCATCTCGTCATAAACTGTCTGTTTTTCCTCGTCAGTGAGATACTGCTCCCAGATCGGCGTCGGTCGGGTACTCTCGTCGTCAGCAGCGTTTACTGCCGAAAGTGATCCAACGATTGCGCCGCCGATAGTTATCCCGAATACTGCTGTCAATGCTATGAGTGATGCTCGTTTCCCTTTCATGATGTACCTTATGATTAAATGATGAATATTCTCCCTGAATTTAAACCATGCTTTACATACTGTCTCCTGTTTAATAGATGATACAAGGTAAGCATCCCTACTGTACCAGCTGAATATGGAGATTGTGTGAAGCATATACACCCGCAAATAACTTGCTGGTTTGTCACTTCATGCTACAATCCTGCCAGTACACCAACGCGGTCTACCCTCCTCTCTTCCTCACTTCGTCTCCTCATCTTCATTTTTTATTCCTCAAAGGTATACCATGCATATCTATTTCCCCGGCGGGAAAAAAGTTTTCGCTGAGTACAAAGGTTTCACTATCGAGACTGATCAGCCGGTCGAAAGTGGCGGTGAAAACTCGGCACCCTCTCCCTTCGATCTGTTTGTCACGGCTATCGGCACCTGTGCAGGCTTCTACGTCCTCGGCTTCTGCCAGCAGCGCAACATCCCTACCGCAGGCATAACGCTTAACCTGGAAAAAAAGTTTGATCAGACCAAAGGCATGATCGGAGAAATAGCTATTATCATCAACCTGCCGAAAGATTTTCCGCCCCAGTACCGGGAGGCAGTAATCCGCGCCGCAGAGCTCTGTGCTGTCAAAAAGCACATCGCCGATCCACCTGCGTTTACGATTGACACGCAGATCGCCAGCTAATGCACTTGCTATATGAAAAAAGACGCTCTGATGAAGCGTCTTTAGGAAAACATCGACACATGTATCGCTGGATTATTCGTACTCGAGCACCAGACCGCTCCCGACCTCCTGTACCGGAACAAAGGTATTCAAGCTCATCTTGGCTGCCAGATTAGTACAGTGGCAGGGATGCATTGAAGCTAAACCGCTTTCCTGTAGATAGGTGCCGGTCGCAGTGACGCGCGCTCGATCTGCAGCCAACAGGTGAAACCCACCGATGACATCATGAATCCGCGGTTCTCCCGTTACCTGTTTTGCATATTCGATGGTATTGCAGATGCCGGCATGTGAACAACCAGCAATAATCACTAATCCCTGCTCGCTCCTGTAGGTAAGAGCAGAGTCATCCAATAGGTAGTCATCAACTAACTGTCCGTCAATACTAATTTTAAGATTGGGAGTAAATGATTCGAAACCGTTTTTACGAGGAATTTCTCCCAGATAACATAGTGAGTCAGTTAACCAAACCGGCTCTTTTGTGTACTGTAGCTGAAACCAGGATTCTATCTCTGCTTTTCGTTCCCAAGCTTTTGCTTCGCTGGCGAAATAACGTATGCGATTAAAAGATAAAGGATGGGTGATCAGCGTTATCTGCTTGGCGCGCTCCAATCCGATAGTCTCAACCAGCGTATCAATGCCCCAGATATGGTCGCTATGCCCATGAGATATGACTAGGTAGTCAGTTTTCGCCAGATCAATGCCCAGAATCTCGGCATTGTGCGCATAGGCACTCGACGCTCCAGTGTCCCAGAGAATTTTTTTGCCTTCTGTCTCGATCCAGTAGGAAAGCGCTGACTCACCGGCCAGATACGGAGCTGCTGCATCGATGGTAGCATTATCAACCAGAACCGTTAATTTCACGCCGTACTCCTAATTGAAAATGAATTTCAATTGCAGTATACTGGTAGTACTGATAAGCATTCGATCGTCTGCAGAAAGTGTATATGAACCATAAGCAAAAGACAATCCGCCTCGCCCTGGCCGGCAACCCCAACTGCGGCAAATCAGTCACGTTCAATAACCTGACCGGCTTGCACCAGCATGTCGCGAATTACCCGGGAAAAACGGTTGAGCAAAAGAAAGGCACTGCCTCATATGGCGGGTACACCTTTGAAATCGTTGATCTTCCCGGCACCTACGGACTCACGGCATTTTCCATGGAAGAAATTGTCGCCCGTGATTATATCATCGAGGAAAAACCCGATATCGTCGTCAATATCCTCGATGCCTGCAATTTCGAACGCAACCTCTATCTCACCCTGCAACTGCTGGAGCTGGAAGTACCGGTTATCATCGTCCTCAACATGATCAAACTGGCAGAGTCCCGGAATATCAGCATTGATGCACACAAGCTTTCGGAGCTGCTCCATGTGCCGGTGCTCACCACCGAAGCCAAAGACCGCACCGGTCTCGATGATATCCTGCGCACTGCCATTGAAGTCCAGGAAGGGCGGCTTAGCGCCCAGGTTGGGACTGCCTATCTCGATGTTAATCTAGAACCGCGACTACAGGAGATCACCGATTTACTCGCTCAACAGTCCATAAGCCCCACAACCTATCCACTGCGTTGGACCGCGATCAAACTGCTGGAAAACGACCCGCAGATCACTGCCACCATCACCGATCCCCGCATCCGGGAAGCAGCCCAAAAAGCCGGAGCCGCTCTGCAATGCGCCGTCGGAGAAAAATGTCAGACACTCATTGCCGAAAACCGCTATGCATTCATCAGTGGGCTGACGAAGAAAGTACTGCGAGTCGGAAAGCGCAATCGCATCGAACTGACCGAACAGCTCGACAACATTCTCCTGCACCGCATATTCGGACTGCCGATCTTCTTCTTTTTCATGTGGCTCATTTTTCAGCTGACGTTCCGGTTAAGCAGCTATCCAACCGACTTGCTCGGCTCGCTCCTCAATCTGCTCGGTCGCAGCCTTACTACGCTGCTCCCTGCTGGTCTGTTCCAGTCGCTCGTAGTCGATGGCATACTCGGCGGACTGAGTGGCGTACTCGTCTTCATCCCTCAGATAGCGTTACTATTTTTTGGTCTTGCCCTGCTGGAGGACTCCGGCTACATGGCACGCGCCGCCTTTCTCATGGATGAAGCCATGCACCGTATTGGTTTGCACGGTAAATCCTTTATCCCCATGCTCCTTGGCTTCGGGTGCAATGTCCCGGCAGTCATGGCAACGCGCACACTGACAAACCGGAGGGAAAAAATCCTCACCTGCCTGCTCATCCCCTTTATGAGTTGCAGCGCGCGCCTGCCGGTATATGTCCTGCTTGTCAGCGCTTTTTTCCCGCCGCATGTATCGGGAAGCATGCTGTTCCTCCTTTACCTGATCGGCATTGCGTCTGCCATCCTTTTAGCCTTGCTTCTCAATCGTTACATCCTCAAAGATGAAAAGACAGATTTTATTCTCGAACTCCCCCCCTACCGGTTGCCCAGTTTGAATAGCCTATTCCTGTTCGTCTGGCATCGCATCCGGCATTATCTCGAAAAAGCCGGTACCATCATCCTGCTGGCTGCAGCCGCTATCTGGTTTTTAACCAGCTTCCCTGCCGAAGCCTCCGCCCGGGGAGACATAACCGGCACCTATGCCGGCATGCTCGGCAGGATCATCGAACCGCTCATCAGCCCACTTGGTTTTGACTGGAAAATCGGCATCGCCATTATTACCGGCTTCGCCGCCAAAGAGCTGGTCATCGGTACGCTTGCTACTATCTACAGCGTTGGTTCTCCCGGCTCCCTTGACCTCGGAGCAGCACTAGCCGCTGACCCGGCTTTCTCTCCTCTGGTGGCTTTCAGTCTCATGCTTTTTGTCCTGCTCTATGTCCCCTGCCTCGCAACCATCGCCGTTATCCGGCAGGAGCTCAGCGGCAAATGGGCAATAATCGCTGCCTCTCTCACTACCGGCTGGGCATGGATTGTTTGTTTTGCTGTTTTTCAAATTGGTCGCCAACTCGGCTTGTCCTGATAGCGTGACTTATAATCGCGAGTAAACCGATGACATCACTTTCGGACATCCAAGAGCAAAAAAAAGTCTACCTCATCGAGATCAATGGCAGCGGCCAGAACATCAACCGGCTGGAAACGCTCGGTTTTGTTCCGGGCACGGAAATAACCGTACTGCAAAACGCCGGACGTGGTCCCATGGTTGTGACGATCAAAGGAAGCAAAATAGCTCTCGGCCGGGGCATGGCACACAGAATCCAGGTAGCAGAGACGCGGGAACAGCAGATGGAAACCAGATTGTATGCCCAGGACAGCGAGCTGAAACGCACCAAGCAGCGGGACGTGATCCTGAAAGTCATCTCAGGTCTCGAGGGTCACCAGACGACAGAGGAAATCGCTGAAGCAGTCAAAAAGCAGGATGCCAGCATCGGCATGACTACCGTATACCGAACCTTGAAAATCTTTGAGGAAGCCCATCTTATCCGCGCCCTGACCCTCGAGGATGGGATAACCCGCTATGAACTGGTCGGCGGCAGCCACGCGCATTTTATTTGCCTTGGATGCGGAGATATCATAGAATTTGCTGGAAAGGACCTGCATATATTTGAACAAAAAATTGCCTCACAACATCAGGTCCGGGTCGAACGGAGCAAACTGGAAATGTACGGATACTGCTCGCGCTGCAATCTGAAAAAAGGGTAGATACATGACAGGGGAACAAACCCCGGCTATAGCGCCGAACATCACCACCCGGGCGTCACGAATCAATCTTGGCTTAAATGCATTTCTGTTCAGCATTAAAATCAGTGCCGGCATCATGTCCGGTAGTCTGGCAGTCATCTCTGATGCCCTCAATTCATTTTCAGATATCATCTCTTCTTTCATCACCTATGTTGCCATCAAACTCGGACAAAAGGGAGCTGATGCTGACCACCCCTTTGGACATGCCCGGGCTGAGCCGTTGGCCGGGCTGGTCATCGCCATTTTTGCCGGCATCCTCAGCTTTGAAATTCTCAAAACATCTCTGGTAAATATATTCAGCGCTCAGGAAGCACCGGAGGGCGGTTTTGCGCTCATCGCGCTTACGATTGGCATCATAGCTAAAATTTTCATGTCCTGGCAGTTCGGCCGTATCGGCCGCCAGGCAAACAGTCCGGCACTGCGCGCTACTTCTATCGATTGCCGCAATGATGTACTTGCCTCTTCGGTAGCCTTCCTTGGATACTTCTTAAGCCAAACTGCCCTGCCGGCACTTGATGATCTTTCCGCTATGCTTATCGCTCTCTGGATCGGGTATTCCGGCTACCGTATGGGCATGGAAAATGTTCAATTCCTTATGGGCAACTGCCCGAGCGCTACTGAACACGAACACATGAAAGAGATCGCCCTTGCCACCCCGGGAGTTGTGGGCGTCAATGAGATCAAAGCTCACTACATCGGTAATAAAATTCAAGTGGAAATACACATCGAACTTGATTCTTCCCTACCTTTCCGGCAGGCGCACGATATCGGCAATCAAGTGAAATATGCCCTGCAAGCAACAGAAGCGATTAATTCAGCTTTTGTCCATATTGATCCGGTCGACCCCGTTAAGTCATAAATGACGAATATTCCCATGCCAGTCTGGATTCCGCTTGCGCTTCTTTCGGCTGCAGCTGCCGCAGCCGTGGCGATTTTTGGGAAAATCGGCATCAAAAATGTCGACAGCACGCTCGCCACTACAATCCGCTCCCTTGTCATGGCTTTTTTCCTCGTGAGCGCCTCCACGCTTCTCGGCAAATGGAAATTGCTCTCAACTATCAATAACCGCGCCCTGCTCTTCATCGTGCTTTCCGGCATGGCTGGCGCGCTCTCCTGGTTGTTCTATTTTCTGGCTTTGAAAACCGGCCCTGCCACAGGCGTGGCAGCGCTCGATCGGCTCAGCGTCGTTTTTGTCCTCATCCTTTCGGTCCTGTTCCTCGCTGAGCAGCTGACCTGGAAAACAGGTGCTGGCGCCCTGCTCATCACTGCCGGAGCGCTGCTCATGGTATGGAAAAAATAACCTATTCTAACCGCAAAGGTTTCACATGTCTTCACTATCCCTGCAACCAGCAACCTCGGCAGACTGGGAGGATGTCCTGCATTATGAAACCATGGCAGACTCGCAATATTACCCTGCTTATAAAGATAAAAAAGATATCGAAGCGTATATGGCAACGAGCACCGTCTTCTTTATCGTGTACGAAGGGAAAAAAGTCGGGACGGTTTCCTACCAGAAAAAAGAAGATGGTTCAGTGTACTTCAACGGATTAACTGTTCTTCCGGAATGTCAGCATAAGGGCATAGCAACGCAAGCTATGCACTTACTTATCGCAACGCTACCTGACACCGAACTGCTGACTGCAGTCGTGCATCCGTGCAATACCCCCTCGTTACTCATTTGCCTCAAGCTTGGTTTCACTATCAAAGAATGGCGTGAAAATGTGTTCGGAGACGGCGAACCTCGCCTGTTTGTGACCAGATCGTCCGAAACATAACCGGAATCAATCAGAAACAACCAAAAAAGAGATCTTTTTTTGCTGCACGCTTGAGCAGGATCTCTTCTCAAATTTCACTTACCTGTTGTTTTTCCCAGTCGAGAAATTGCTTCAGAAATTTATCCAGTAATGCAATGAATTGAGAGCGGATAGCGATACGTTCCTGGTCGGTAAGTGACAGTCGATTTTTAACTTCCTCTACTGCTGCCTGTACAGCATTCGGTGTAGCTTTTCTATCTGCTGCTACTTTCTCGAATTTTTCTAGAGCTTGAGTATATTGCAGTTTTGCAGAATCACGTAATTCTTTTATTTCCCCAAATAATGTTGCTGCTTCGTCACTACATAGAAAATCACGTACTAAAACTAACTCTGCTATCGCTATCTATCCAAACCTTGTCTCGGATAATGTGATGTGCTACGGGCAAAATTAGTTGAAGCAATCAGCGCTGGAGGCATGACCACGTTTTCGACTTGCCCGTACCTAATAGCCTCCGATGATCTTGCCAACAATTGATCTGCAGATCCGAACGGCATGGTGAAATTAACTAGTGCCAGATCAATAGCATCCCATGGAGGAATACGCTGCATAGCAGCCCGATCATAAGCCTCAATGGTGATTTTAATCATGCCCCTGACTTCAGAAAACGTGGCAACATCCATGGCGTTGAGTGCCGTTTCTGCCTCAGTCACCGGATCTGGTGCAATACGTGCCAGTGCTTCAGCCAGATCAGGATCGACTGGGTCAGTCTCAACCTTTTCTCTGGCGAAAGCGGCATCCAATTCTTGTTTATCTGATTCTTGTAAAGGATGACCTTTCTGCAATTTATTAGCTAACTCGTCTATTAAAGTTGCAGATTTTTTTTGTTGAGGTACTGCATCAATCCATGCAACTACATCTTGATCATTAACTTGTATTAATTGCGGTTTTCTCCCTTCTACAGCAACTTTACACAAAAACGCGATCATGTTTTCATCCAAAAAGGCTACGCGACCCCGATGGTTCAATACAGACCTGATATACGGCAAACGATCCAGAAAATTTGGATCAGCTAGTACAATGCCATCTGGAAAACACAAACTGACCAACACGAGTGCGCTTGCCATTTCATGTAATGCAAGCGCTTCGAATCCATTATTTTGACGATCCCTTTCTATCGCCCCTCCGAGAGCAGAAAGGGTATTGAGTATACTTTGTTTCCTGTCAACAGAACGACCTCCTGCAGTGGTATATACAGCTTCATGCGGCTCTAACACCGCATCTAATACCTGACCGAGATAACTCTGGCCTTCTTCAGAATCAAACCCACGAATTCTTGATCCCAGCCGCTTAATCGCTGCGGATGTTTTACAGATATCATGCAACATGGAGCAAGTAGCGATAAATGTAATCTCCTGACCGGATACAATACCAAGCTCCACCATCCGTATCAGCTGGCGCCGGTGAGAATATACATGTTCAATCGTTCGTTCGATTTCCTTGTCATCCCCCTGTGATAGAAAGCATGCAGCCTTGCCGATTAGGTCCCTTTCGACCCCGTTCAACTCAAAGGCTATCTTTTTTTCTCGATCGATAGGCACCATGCTTTCGACGAGCGACATGAGAAAATCAAACACTACACCCTCTCGTGTTCCATCCCTGGGAAGGTCAGGATAAGCTGGAGCATCTTGCCATGTGATCTGCTTATCAATATCAGCCATGATGCATTGCAGTATACTAATGATTTATCAGTATAGTATACCGCATTTTTTGCCCAAAGACGAGGCAAAATATCTTAATAAAATTTACGATCCATTATGGTATCGCCTGTCGCCATTTGTTCTTGGATTGCCGTTCTCGTATGCTAGCAGCATATTATCCAGCAGCAACTTTAAGCTATTAATCGCTGCTTGCTCATCTGTTACTTGCTGTATTTCAGCAATAGCCGTCTGGTATGCAGATGTTTTGACATATTCCAGATAAAAATCCCGAAAAGAAATAATCTGATCAAGTTGAAGTGCGAAAAATTCATAAAGTTTCGTTCGTTCATCCTTACTCATACCAAGACCAGATCCGGCTTGAGCATCAACACGTGCCACACGACGAATAGCTTCAGCGAAATTTTCTGCGGCTACCATGCAGGGTGGCATCGCTCCTTCATAGCCTGTTTGAATGATACCGCTTGGAGCTCTTGGTTCCATTAGGGCTCGATTAAGTATCATTATTGACTCCCTGTTGGGTAGTCTGCTCCCGCTATCCCCAGTCATATCATCTCGATCTCTTTGTTGTGCTCGTGTTCTTATGCGTGCCGTTGTTCCTTCATCTTTCAAGACTTTTTGCTGCCTATACCTTATATCTCTACGACCACGTTGTGCTCGTGTTCTTATGCGTACCGTTGTTCTTTGATCTCCTGGAACTTCTCTGGTATCTATATCGCCGATAGGGAACTGAAAATTTTGCAGGCTTCTCTCTAGTGCTTCCTGGATAGTCTGATGATTTCCTAATTCTCTGACAAATGTTTCCATGACAATTTTAATTATGCCTCTAGCGTCTACATATGTCGCCAGATCCATAGCATTAAATCTACGTTCAACATCATCTACTGGATAAGGTGCAATACTAGCTAGAGCCTCGCCGATAATACATGTCTCAGCGCCTACAGCACGCACTACATGCAGTTGATCTCTTTCTTTCTCTGATATTTCGGCTTCGGATAACCAAGCTAATTCATACACACCTTCATATGGTATTGCAGTTTGCTCGAGTAGAACAGGATAACGATCGTTATACGAATGACCAAGTATCCGGGCTGCCATATTCTGATATAGAAAACTGACCATCCCCCTATGACAGGCTGCCATATGTACATAGCTGCGCATGTTTTCTGGAATCTGATGATCAAATGTTACGCATAACGCTATGACTAATGCTCCAGCCAATTCATGAAGCTGTAATGCTTCAAATCCATTATGTTGCCCACCAACGAGGATACATCCTCCGAGGACTTCGAACATATTCAAAATGCTTTGAATCCGGTCAATCGAAAAATGAGCAATACGTAATCTTCTTTCCTCCTCTGGAAAAATTTGTTCTAGAAGACTTCTAATATCATCCCGTAAATCAGCAAACGTATTCCTCGGCTGCACGAAATTAATCTCTACAGAAACACCCCGGGCAAGCTTTGCTGCAAGGCGCTTGACTGCCTGCGGATTTTTACAAATGTCATGCATGACAGCACAGACAATTTGTACAGGTATTTCTTGGTCGTCTATTATCCCTAATCTAACCATCTCCCGTAATTGACAGATGTGACTGACTATATGCGCCAATGTGATAGATTGCTCAGCCCATGTCCCCTCGGAAATTAATTCACATGCATGCGTTAATAATTTCTCCTGTTCCTCTGAATAGTGCATATGATCTAGATGCGATGCTTCCGGATCAGACACAAGATACGCAGCGATTGAACTGTCAATAATTCTTCTCATATCGGTTGCAGTCAATCCGTGTTCCTGTGGTCTATCGGTCAACGTCGCCAAAGCAGCCTCAGCACCATACTGACCATCATCGCCTGCACATCGATCATTTGAATGTCCATCACTATCGTTAAACACAAATTTTCCGATAAAAGAAATAAATAGTGGTGTATATTATCATAATATCTTATATGATTCTATAAAGTCTGTATATAGAGTTAGACAGTAGAAATTTATCGACTTTTCTCTTTATTTATCGCACCAATAAAAAATCACGATGCCCTGCATCGTGATGCCCAAACTGATCTGGATTTCTCTACCTTTTACAGCAGCTGGCGCAACTCATCGATAACCTGATGACGTATCCGATTGTACCTGTTTGTCATATTCTGACTCAGACCTTCCCGGAATTCATCGACATCCATCGCCTTGACGAGGACTAAGGTGATATCCCGCGGATACCGGCCGGGTCGGGCATGAGCATACATGCGCAGCAGTGCGGGCATAACGTGCCATGCCTTCAACATACAAATCATTGCCATGGCAGTCATTGACTACCGTAGCAGGCATATCTACCACTTCAAGACGCTGGAGCGCTTCCGGCCCCAAATCCTCATAGGCAACCATATCAGCTTTCTTGATGCATTTGGCGATCACTGCCGCGGCTCCGCCTATAGCAGCAAAATATACTGCCTTGTTTTTTTTCATGGATTCGATGACTTCCGGTGTCCGGTTACCCTTGCCGATCATGCCCTTGAGACCATAGTCAAGCAAGCGCGGTGTATACGCATCCATGCGGTAACTGGTCGTCGGGCCTGCTGGTCCGATGGCATAGCCTGGCTTGGCCGGAGCTGGACCGACGTAATATATGATCTGACCACGCAAATCAGCAGGCAATGTTTCGCCCCGATCGAGCGCTTCAATCAGGCGAGCATGCGCTAGATCACGACCGGTATAGATAACACCAGTGATCAACACGCTGTCTCCGGCATGTAGCCCCTCAACGATCGCATCAGTGAGCGGTGTGGTGATACGTTTAATCTCTGACATATACAAGACTTTCACTAACAGGACAAAGTATGATCAAGCTTCTGGCATCCGTCTGGTTGCAAATCTTCAGATGCGCACAGTTTCATGCCGTGAGACATGACAATTGAGATTAACGGCAAGTGGCAGGGAGGCAATATGACAGGGATGTACTTCGATGTGTACAGCGAAAGAAGTGATCGTGCCACCAAATCCCTGAGCTCCGATGCCAAGCGCATTGATTTTTGCCAATATTTCCTGTTCCATCTCGGCATAGTAGGCATCAGTATGAGGCTGGCCAATCGGACGGAGAAGCGCCCGTTTTGCCAGATAGGCGACCTTTTCAAACGTACCTCCGATTCCAACTCCGACTACGGTAGGAGGACAGGGATTCGCACCTGCCTGTTTTACCCAGTCAACCACGAACCGGATGATTCCCTCGCGTCCTGCCGAGGGAGGGAACATTTTTACGGTTGACATATTCTCACTCCCACCTCCCTTGGGAGCAACCGTGATGACTACCTTGTCCCCGGGAACCATGCGCGTATGAATGATTGCCGGCGTATTATCTCCGGTATTTTTCCGGCGCAGGGGATCTGCGACTACCGATTTGCGCAGATAGCCGTCTGCATACCCTTTCCGCACACCGGCATGGATGGCTTCCTCCAGATCCCCTCCGGTCAGATGCACCTCCTGCCCGATTTCAAGGAAGATAACAGCAAGACCAGTATCCTGGCACATGGCAATCTGCTCGGCAGCAGCGACACGCTGGTTTTCCCGAATCGTCAACAGGGCATCTTTGGCAGCCGGTGACTGTTCGTCAGCGTTCGTCTGCTCAGTAGCCCGCACCAAATCTTCGCTTGCCTGGCAATTGGCAGAAATGCACATTTTACTAACTGCTTCAGTTATCTCCTGTACAGATAGTTCACGCATAAAATCTGCACCTTAGTAAGTGAATCAATAATTATGAATATTATAATCCAGCCGGAGCCGGAGGTATGATGCCTTCCTTCATCAGGGTTTCGATCTCATCCCGCGCATGACGGATGGTTTTGGTAGCTAGAGCATACAGTTCATCACGCGTATACGTATATTTAGCAATACCCTGTTCAATAGCTTTCATACCGACAGCTGCTGCCTCGTAGGGAAAAACTTCCCATTCATCCATGGTTGGTATAAGGTAATCCTCATGTATACCCTTGTGTTTCTCAGCAAATTCCGCCAGAGATCGGGCTGCTTCCAGACACATCTCATCAGTAATCGTACTCGCTCCGACATCAAGCGTTCCCCGGAAAATCGCCGGGAAACCAAGCGAATTGTTGACCTGGTTGGCAAAATCAGAACGTCCGGTGGCTACGACGCGGGCGCCTGCTTCTTTCGCATCCCACGGCCATATCTCCGGAATCGGATTGGCACAACAAAAAACGATTGCTTCCTTGTTCATGCTTGTTATCCATTCCTTTTTGATCACATCCGGTCCAGGTGTTGACAAGGCTATAAGGACATCAGCTCCATTCATAGCATCAGGGATATCACCTACTAAATTCTCTCCATTGGTCAATTCGCACATCTCCCATTTTTCTATATACTTTTCCTTTAATTCTGTCCGACCGGCATGCAGTGTCCCTTTGGAGTCACACATAATAACTTTCTTGGGATCTACACCTGCCTTAATGATCAGATGGGCAATACGGATATTGGATGCACCGGCGCCAACCATGGCGACCCTGATCTGATCCGGTGCCTTGCCTACGACTTTTAATGCATTTAATAATCCGGCAACCGTAACTGCAGCTGTTCCCTGTTGATCATCATGCCATACTGGTATGCGGCATTCTTTGCGGAGCGTGTCAAGGATGCGGAAGCATTTTGGCATGGAAATATCTTCAAGATTGATCCCCCCGAAACAGGGTTGAATGATCTTAACTGTACGAATGATTTCTTCAGGATCCTTGGTATCGAGACAAATCGGGAATGCATCGACGCCGCCGAGATATTTGAAAATGAGCGCTTTACCCTCCATGACTGGCATACCAGCTTCCGGTCCAATGTCCCCCAAACCGAGCACCCGTGTGCCGTCAGAAACCACGGCTACCATATTTCCCTTGTTCGTGTGCTCATATACTTTTTCGGAGTTTGCCTGGATATCTTTGCAGGCAGCCGCAACGCCAGGTGTATACCAAACAGCAAAATCAGCAACACTCCGTACTACACACTTCGCAGTAACCGCTATCTTGCCTCTATAGTGCGGATGCATTTTTAACGCATCCTCAGCCGGTTTTTTGGCCTTGGCGATAAGCTCCTCTTTGGTTAGCTGTGCAGACATGCGGGCTCCTCAGGTAAGGTAATAAGACAAAAAAAAGAGACAGCTGCTTGAGCTATCTCTTATATATTTCATCACACACAAAAAATGATAATTTTCATTTCCTGGATATCATAACGGGTAATTGCAGGATTAAGTAACCCGTTTTCATTACCGTGCAACTCGTTGGTCATCTGAACGCACTCTCATGGATTAAACCACTGCGGCGTCATCCGGCGAGCAGACATATTACTGATAGGGAAAAAGTGAGAAAAAAAAATACGTCCCCGCAATCCCGCCCCCGGAGACGCGTTTATTAATGTAGCAAAATCATATCTTCGGGTCAAGACCAAAGAATACACGTAGTATGAAAATTTCGTATAAATATCGCTTAAAAAAAAGACAGAAACGTTTATAGTGCGCATCTATCTGGAAAAATGGTTACGGGTGCTTTTATCTCATGCGGATAGGGAAGAGATAAGCTGGGGTATTACCTCCCGCACATCGCCGACAATTCCATAATGAGCATAGTGAAATATCGGCGCTTCAGGATCTTTGTTTATTGCCACCACGGTTTCTGCTTTTTCGATACCGATGGTGAAGGAAGCAGCGCCCGAAACCCCGCAGCAAATCAGTAATTTGGGTGCGACGGATTTACCGCTTAGACCGATCTGATATTCCCTGCTGATCCACCCGTCCTCCGCGACAGGGCGTGTACCCGCTGCCACCCCGCCCAAGGCTGCCGCCAACTGACTGCAAAGATTAAATGTTTGTGCATCTCCCATACCCCGTCCGCCGCAGATAATCACCGCGGCATGCTCCAATGTGACACAACTTGCTCCGGGTTCGACCGTCTCTTTTATGATCTGACAGCGCTCGTCAATCAGATCCTCAGGCAACAGTATGACTTCTGTCTGCGCTGTATTAGCTGAACTATTCGCCGGTTTCTTCTTATTTTTACCCAGATCAGAGCGGAACACACCCGGTCGCACGGTAACCATCTGGGGACGCTGTGTTTTACAGACAATCTCAGCCAAAATACTTCCCCCATAGGTCGGCTTATGGGCGCGGAGCAAACCGGTCTCATCGATGAGCAAGTCAACACAATCAGCAGATAGTCCGGTTTTCAGCCGGGCTGCCAGTCTTGGCGCCAGATCCCTGCCATTGATCGTGGCACCGATGAGTAATATATTCGGATTTTTTTCGCGTACAATCAATTCCATCACCCTGACAAATGGTAATGTTGAATAGGTAGATAA
>JAKQHK010000056.1 GCA_029573015.1 bacterium | reverse complement strand
CTGCGCAGCGCATCGGCCTTCGGGCGCTGATTGAGGCGTCAGGCTATGAGCCCGGTCAGATCGACAGTTACCATCTCGGTTTTCATCTCGGTCCCCGGCTGAACGCCGCCGGCAGGCTCGCCCATGCCCGCACTGCGGTGCGGTTGTTTCTCAGTACCGATACTGCCGAGGCAGACCGATTGGCACGGGAGCTTACCGACCTGAACACGGAACGGCAGGCGCTGACGCAGGAGATACTTGCCCTGGCTGACGCACAGGCGCAGGAACAGCTTGCGGAACGCCTGCTCATCGTACGCGGTGAAGAATGGCCTGCCGGTGTGGTTGGTCTGGTCGCCGGGAAACTGTGCGAGCGCTATTACCGGCCGGTGATTGTCATGGAACAGGGAAGCGAGATGAGCCGGGGATCGGCACGATCAATCAGCGGGTTCCATATCACCGAAGCCCTGACCGCGTGCGAATCGTTGCTTGTCCGCTATGGCGGGCATGCCATGGCCGCTGGGTTTGAACTCCAAAATACCGAACTACCTGCGTTTATACGTTGCATGCAGACGCAGGCGCAGGCGGGTTTGCGCGATGAGGATTTGTTGCCTGAACTGAGCATTGATGCAGATATTCCGCTTGCTGCCATCACCTATGATCTCTATCATATTCTGGAACAATGCCGTCCCTTCGGATACGGCAATCCCCGGCCAGTGTTTCTGACCCGCCGCGTTCGCAAGGATGATCTCCGCCTCATGGGCAGGGAAAACGATCATCTGCGTCTGCGCGTGTCTCAGGACGGGAATGCGATTTCTGCCGTTGGCTTTTCACTGGGTGAACTGTTTGCGGAGCTTGAAGAAGCAGATCGTCTCGATATCGTGTACACCATCGACGAAAATGAATGGCAGGGAGTGTGTTCCCTGCAGCTCACCCTGAAGGATGTCAGACCAGCTGCGTCGTGAGTACATCTCTATCATCCGTGCAATTCTGATGGATACCGTTTATCGGCTTGCTGCAGTTTTGAGTTTCAAATCAGATCGTAGAGTTGTTCTATCGATTCGGGTATGCGGATTAATTGCCTCTCGTACTGACCAGATGGTACTGTGATTTCCTGTTTCGCATGGTATACTGTGAGTATCCAGCCTCGCTAGCAACGGGAGCCAGCGCATGAGTTTTAATGAATTGAAGAAAGACACCAGCTATCTGCCGGCGCATGAACGTGCCGAGGTGAAGCGGGCATTTGCTTTTGCCGATGCGGCGCATGCCGATCAGCTTCGCAAGAGTGGTGAACCGTACATGGTGCATATCATGGCAACAGTCCGGGAACTTGCTGCCATGCACATGGATGTCGCCTGTCTGGTAGCTGGATGTCTTCATGATGTTCCAGAGGATACGAAATACAGTTTTTCTGATATCGAACGAGAGTTTGGTGCGGAAGTGGCGCGTCTGGTAAACGGTGTTACCAAGCTCGGAAAAGTGCGGTTGCGCAGTCAGGAGGAGCAGCAGGCGAACAATCTGCGCAAGATGTTTCTCGCCATGGCTGAGGATGTGCGAGTGATAATCATCAAACTCTGCGACCGCCTTCACAATATGCGCACTATCGGGTATTTGCCGCGGAATAAGCAACGCGGTATAGCCAATGAAACACTGGAGATCTACGCACCGCTTGCCAATCGGCTCGGCATGGCTGAACTGCGGTGGCAGCTGGAAGACCTTTGCCTGAAAACGCTCGAACCGAAGATCTATGCTGATATAGAACGTCAGGTGCATGAGACCCGTCTGGAGCGTGAGGAGAAAATCAATACCCTCATCGGTACGCTGGAGGACGCCTTGACCAAAGCCAATATTATGGCTCGCGTTTATGGGCGTCCCAAGCATTTATACAGTATTTATCGTAATGTTTATGTGCTCAAAAAGGAAATGAGCATCCAGAACATGCTCGATTCACTCGGCATCCGCGTCATCGTCGATGACGTTCAGGAGTGCTATCAGGCGTTAGGTGTCGTGCACAGCCTGTGGCGTCCAATTATCGGCAGGTTCAAGGACCATATTGCCATACCCAAATCCAATAATTACCAGTCACTGCATACCGGTGTAATTTGTGGTAAGGGTTGTAAGCTGGAAGTGCAGATCAGGACCGAGGAAATGAATTATTTGGCTGAATATGGCATGGCGTCTCACTGGCGCTACAAGGGATCCTATGAGGAAATGGATGCACATACCGAGGAGCGCATGAACTGGATCCATCAGCTGCTCGACTGGCAGAAGGAATTCCGCACGGCCCTTGACTTTGTCGAGTCGCTCAAACTGGATTTGTTCGAGGACCAGATATTTGTCTTCACCCCGCGTGGGGATGTGAAAGATTTACCCAAAGGCGCGACCCCGATTGATTTTGCCTACAGCGTGCATACCAATCTCGGACACAGTTGCATCGGGGCTAAAATAAACGGAAGAATGGTACCGCTTAATTATCAGCTGCAGATGGGTGATATTGTTGAAATTCTCCGCAGCTCGCAGATTCGGGGGCCGAGCCGGGGATGGCTTGACTCTGTGAAGACCAGCGGAGCAAAGGAAAAAATCAGGGCGTGGTTTCGCCGGCAGGAATACGGCGACAATATTGCTTCCGGCAAAAAACGGGTACAGGAAGAGCTGCAGAAAATCCATCGAATAGCACTCGCCGATATTGATGAAAAAAAATTGAATGAGGTAAAAACAAGTTATAATTACAAGAAAATTGATGACATGTGGGCAGCGATCGGCTACGGCGCACTCAGTCCGCTGCAGGTGGTACGTCGACTGTCCGGTACTGACGAGCCTCTCGTCGACGACCTGCCGGCGATCAGAAAACTGACGCCGGTCGTCAGGGACAAAGACAGCCTTGAGATCAAAGGGGTTAAGGATTTCCTCGTTAAGATGGCGCCCTGCTGTCAGCCTTTGCCGGGTGATAAAATCGTCGGGTACATCACCCGGGGTAAAGGGATCACCATCCATCGGCTGTCGTGCAAAAACATCACGCATGCCAAACGGGAGGAACCCGAACGGGTTGTACCGCTCGACTGGGAGGAAAAAAGTTTCACCGAGCACGAGGTAAATCTCATCCTTGAGGCGCAGGATCGGATTGGACTCATGCGGGATGTTGTCACCTACATTGGTGACAAGGGAGTTTTTATTGCCGGTGTTAATTATAATCGCGACCGGAAGACCAATAATGCCAAGATCGAATTGGCGATCAGTGTGAACAATCTGGAACAGTTAAGTGAGCTGATTCACGGACTAGAATCCATGCCGGGCACGTATTCGGTTCACAGATCGTTTGCATGACAGATTTCATACGGAGTTTTCCATGACGCTGGATACTAGTCATTCTTTTAAACTGCAATCCCAGTTCAAGCCCACAGGTGATCAGCCGCAGGCAATCGAGAAGCTCGTGCAGGGTATTGCTAACCAGAATCAGTTCCAGACCCTGCTCGGGGTGACGGGCAGCGGCAAGACATATACCATGGCGCAGGTCATCGCCAGAACCCAGCGTCCGGCGCTCGTGCTTGCTCATAACAAGACGCTTGCTGCCCAGCTTTATGCTGAATTTAAAGATTTTTTTCCCGATAACCGCGTGGAATATTTTGTCAGTTATTATGATTATTATCAGCCGGAAGCGTATATCCCAACCACAGACACCTATATTGAAAAAGACGCGACCATCAATGAGGAAATCGACCGGCTCCGGCATTCTGCTACCATGTCCATTCTGAGCAGGCGCGATACCATCGTGGTTGCGTCCGTTTCCTGCATTTATGGACTTGGATCTCCGGAAGAATATGCCAAATACCTGCTGCACCTGCAGCCGGGTTTTACGATCAGCAGAAAGGATATTCTCTACAGGCTCAATGATATGCAGTATACCCGCAATGACATTGATTTCCGGCGGGGCTGCTATCGTGTCCGGGGTGATGTTATCGATATTTTTCCGGCGTACGGCGAAACAGCAGTCAGGGTGGAGCTTTTTGGCGATGAGGTGGACAAAATTAAAGGGTTTGATCCTCTGACCGGCGAAGTCCTCAAGAATTACACCATGATCGACATATATCCGGCTACGCACTTCGTAGCAGGCGGAGAGGGACTGACCAAGGCTGTGGCTGATATCCGTGCTGAGCTTGCCGAGCATCTCAATTTCTTGCATAAAGAGGGCTATCTGTTGGAAGCGCAGCGTCTGGAGCAGCGGACGATGTTTGATCTGGAAATGCTGGAACAGACCGGCTACTGCACCGGTATTGAGAACTATTCCCGCCATTTTGACGGCAGACCGGCAGGCGAACCACCCTATGTGCTTCTTGATTATTTTCCGCAGGACTATTTGCTGTTCGTCGATGAATCCCACATGACCATACCGCAGATCGGGGGCATGTTCGAGGGGGACCGGGCGCGTAAGGACAATCTGATCCGTTACGGATTCCGCCTGCCGTCGGCGCGGGACAACCGTCCCTTGAAGTTCAATGAATTTCTCGAGCGGGTCAATCAGGCGGTTTTTGTTTCCGCCACACCCGCCAAATATGAACGGGAGGTGAGCAGTCAGATCGTAGAGCAGCTCGTCAGACCGACAGGTCTCATCGATCCGGTCGTGGAGATTCGGCCGGTGAAAGATCAGGTCCAGGATCTGGTTCGGGAAATCAGGGGACGCGTTGACCATGGGCAACGGGCGCTGGTTACGACCCTGACCAAGAAGCTTGCCGAGGATCTGGCTGATTATCTGCTAGAT
>JAKQHK010000045.1 GCA_029573015.1 bacterium | reverse complement strand
CAATCCGCCGGAGAAACACAACCTTGCCATCAATTTCCTTGACCGCGATGTTGAAATTTTTGACCCGCGGCAGCTCATCAGCCAGCTGAATGAGTTCGTGGTAATGCGTCGCAAACAATGTCTTGGGGCCATGGTTATTTTCTGATTTTTTTTCTTCCCCTTTGTTTCCTTCATGGTTCAAATCATCCCAACCATTGTGCAGATATTCGACCACTGCCCACGCTATGGATAGACCGTCAAACGTCGATGTACCCCGCCCTATTTCATCCAAGATAATCAGGCTTCGTGCCGTCGCATTATTTAAAATATTTGCCGTCTCCTGCATTTCTACCATAAAGGTACTCTGGCCGCGGGTGATAGCATCAGCCGCTCCAATGCGGGTAAAAATTCGGTCCACTCCCCCGATGCGGGCATGCTTTGCCGGGACGAAACTGCCGATCTGCGCCATAAGCGTGATCAGGGCTACCTGCCGCAGCCAGGTACTCTTGCCTGCCATGTTCGGACCGGTCAGAACGACGATCTGTTCACCTGTGCTCGACAGGTACGCGTCATTGGGTATGAAGCGTTCCCCCTGCATTAATCGTTCCACTACCGGATGCCGCCCTTCCCTGATTTCGATGCAATCCGACGAGTCGACGAGCGGTCGCTGGTAGATATTTTTTCTGGCCAGCAGCGCGAAGCCAAACAGGACATCCAGTTCGGCGACCCTCTCGGCACTTTGTTGCAAAGCCGGAATATATGCTGCAAGCTTTTCTAACAATTCTTCGTATAAGGCTTGTTCTAGCTGAACCATGCGCTCCTCAGCTCCGAGCACCTTGGCTTCATATTCCTTTAAGTCAGGGGTGATGTAGCGTTCAGCATTCACAAGCGTTTGCTTGCGGATGTAATCGTCTGGCACGGCATTGAGATTGGCATTCGTCACCTCGATATAATACCCGAACACTTTATTGTATTTAACTTTCAGGGAATTGATCCCGGTTCGAGTGCGTTCAGCAGTTTCCAGATTCCTGATCCAGTCTTTGCCCGACCGACGGATCTCAACGAGCTCAGCGAGCTCGGCATTATTATCCGGACGAATTACCCCGCCGCGGGCAAGTACAGCCGGTGGTTCGTCCACGATCATGGTACTGACCAAAGTAATAAGGTCAGGAAGCTCCTGCAATTCCTTCACCAGACCGTCTATCCGCTCACTCGTGCCGCTTGCCTCAGCAAGCGCTTGAACCAGCTTTTCTTTGAGCAAAGGAAGTAGCTGCAAACTTTCTTTCAGTTTGATGCATTCCGGCGGCGTCAGCCTTCTGAGGGAAATGCGCGCTGCCAGCCGCTGCAGGTCAGCAAGCTGGTCAAGTAGATCGGGAACCGTGGCATGCAAACGTGACTGCTTGTAAAAAAATTCAACCGCATCCAGTCGCTGATTGATCGCTGCCACATCAAGCAGGGGCTGCAGCAGCCAGCGCTTCAGCAGACGCATGCCCATGCTCGTGCTTACCTGCTCGCGCATGATACCATAAAGCGAATGCTGTTGCTCGGACGTATGAATCGTATCAATGAGCTCCAGCGCCCTGATTGTCTGGGCGTCCAAAAACATATGGTCACCGTCGCGTTCCACCTGCAAACGGGTCATATGCTGTACCGCCCGCTTCTGGGTTTCCCGCAGATACGCGATCAATGCGCCGGCCGCCGGAATAACAGCTGCATCAGCTGCAATCCCGAACCCGTCCAGGGTGCGGACCGCAAACTGCCGGAGTAATTCCTCCAAGGCATTATCCTGCACATATGCCCAGTCCGCGAACGCAAAAACCGGTCTGCCTCCCTCACTGCTGAGCATCACATAAAGATTCGAAGGAGTTTCTTTTTGGACAGCACTCTCGGGCAGGATAATCTCAGCCGGATCTATGCGGGCAAGTTCAGAACGAAACGCATCAAGTCCGTGTTCTGTCGACAATTCCCGAACAGTTATCTCGCCGGTTTGCACATCAGCCCAGGCAAGACCGAGCGCTCCCTTCTGCTGGGCAATGCTGAGAACAAATGTGTTTGCCGTAGTTCGCTGTCCATTGGTACTATCGAGCGTTCCCGGAGTTATGATTCGCGTTACTTCTCGCCGCACGATTCCCTTTGCTTGGGCTGGATCTTCCATCTGGTCACATAGCGCGACTTTATGTCCGGCCTTAACCAGCTTAGCAATATAGCTTTCAACTGCGTGAAAGGGAACGCCGCACATGGGCATCTTGAGATCGGATCCCTTATTGCGGGCTGTAAGTACTATATCCAACTCACGGGATGCAACCTTGGCATCCTCCCCGAACATCTCATAAAAATCCCCGAGCCGGAACATGAGTATGGCGTCCCGATGCTGCTCCTTGACTGCATAATACTGTTTGAGCATGGGTGTCAGTTCTGTCACGCATTTCTCCTCAGAAAAAAAACTGCCTACATGGTAACCCATGCCCGGCAGACACGCAAACGTTCTTCCCCTATAAATAAATTATAAATGTCACCGGTCGAATATCCGGTAACGCACCTCCCAGATCAAGCTTCGCAAGTGCCGCTGAACGCTCGGTAAAGACAACCAGATAAGCACGACTATGGTAACCAGACAAGTTGCTATCCCGATCGTAAAACTACGGGAACGGAATATAAAAATAATCTCATGTATTCCCGCCGGTACAAATGTCCCACGAACCGCTTCATCGACAGCATATACCGGTTGGGAAACACCATCGACAGTCACTTCCCAGCCCGGATAAAAAGTATCAGACAAAACTAACAAACCCGGCTCCGCTGCATTTGTAGCGATCTCGACCCGGTCTGGGTCGTATCGTACGATCGTGGCGGGAGTAACAGCAACAGCACCTGTCTGGGCTGTTGCCAGGCGCGACTCAATCGCATCCTCATTCTGACGCTCCTCGATAAAAACCCGTGTCGGATCCAGACCAGAAATGGCAATTTCCTCATCTACCGTCTGCCGTATGCCGAATGGTTGCCAGCTGTGGGTGATATATGCGCGCGGGGCTGCATCGACATTCTCAAACACTGCCAGCGGATCCTCCCTGACTGGTTGATAACCCACCGCCTCGTCGGCATGCACATCAATAACTGTCTGTACGCTTCCTCCACGTTCGATGAAGTCAGCAGCGCTGGTGGTAACAATATATTTTACACCATAAAAATCCAGAAAAGCATCAGCCGCCTTAGTCATCAGGTAATAATCGCGGTCCTTGTGCAGATAATATTTCACCAGCGCCTCGTAGCGTGAAACAAAGAGGGAATCAGCTCCGCGTACATCGGAAAGTCCGTCCAGCACAGCATAATTAGGCGAGTAATTGTCTCCGAACCAGACCACCCGCTCACTTCCACCCGTATGTTTCATCAAGTAGGTCAGAATCTCGTGCCGATCGGCAGCATCGACCGCTTTTTGTGCGGGCAGATAGGATGCATGCGCCGCGAACAAATCCAGACAAAGCAGGCCAATGGCTAATCCGGCAAAGAGCCGCGAACGCCGCATATACCGGCGCAGATAATCAAACCCGAAAACACTTAAAACAATTAAGGCAAACTGCACGATAAGCCGCCAGCGGTAAGGTGCAAAAAGTTCCAGTACCGGAAGCTGGTTGAGCACGGCAAAATAGCGCACCGGTACTGCCATACCCCAGCCTACTATTGCCGCACCCATAAAAAACCATCCGATCTTTTTACGCCGGACTGCCCAAAGGCCGAATATGGAAAAAATAAAAGCTATCATACCAATGTAAACACCTGTCTGGTTATAATTCCTTTCGCTGCCCTGCCAGCGGTTTTCTGCCTGCTCACGCGCCAGAAATGGAGAGACAACCTGGCGCGCTTCCTCCCAGGCTGTCTCCAGATCAGCTTCTTCCGGGCTGTCGTCGCCAAACCGGTAGCGCGTCACCTCAGCAACTTGCCGGGACTGCAGGTAATATTCCAGAGACGGCAGCAGTTGAGGGGCTGCCAACATGACCCCAATTGCCATGAAAAGCAAGCAGCGAATAAGGAGAGAAAAAATCTGCGACAGTTGGGCATTAGCGATCAGCATGCCCAACAGCCGCAGAGCGAGGTACACGCAGACAAAACTCATGATCTGCAGCGCAATCGGTATATGACCCGCAAAAAAAAGAAACATGATCCCGAAAGATAGGAATATACTGGAACGGTGCTGCTCCTTCCTGACGATCCCTTCAATGCTCCAGAGGAGAAAGGGAAGCCAGAGGCTGGCTGCTGCCTGCGCATGGCCTGCCCAGGCAAGCGTAAAACTGCAGAACATGAAACCAACAGCACCAAAAAACCGGGCTGGACGCGATACCCGCCATTCACCGAGATAGAGGTAGGTGAATAGTCCGGCCAGTAGAAAACGGGAAAAAAGCAGTAAATTCCAGAAAACCGGGAACTGAAGCGGCAACCAGTACAAAAGCAGTTTACCCGCCTCTAGCACTCCTGTCTGCCCGTTGGCGAGATGGGGAGTTCCGGCCAGCACCTGCGGATTCCATAGGGGTATAGATCCCTGACGCATCTGCTCCCAGCTGTAGTATGTCCAGGGATAAAGCTGTTGGCTGACATCCCCCAGCTGAGGAACGCTTGTCTGTACCGCTGTAAGCGTATCGCCGGGTGCAAATAGTGTCTTATCGCGCAGGATAACCGGACTGAAAAAAAAACCTATGACAAAAATCAGGAGAATAATTACCCCCAGGTATTCTCTGACCGGTTCCCAGGATATTAGAGGTGGATGGTGTGTTTCTTTAAAGGTTAACATGTTGTTTTCTATACTATCAGGGAATAGGCAGCAGCCAGTGCCTGTACCTCGAATTCTTTCTGATTGCGTAGAATATAACCATCGAGCGCGACTGGTTTGTCGGTATCGATTGCCAGAGTGCACCGCTGCAGACGGGTATGGGTAACCAGGAACGGAAATTTGTGCTCAAGGGTAGCCAGAGGTCTATACAGCTGGCGTTTTTGCATGGGTGTTACCCGACCAACGCTTACCAGATGCGCGTACCCGTCCGCGCCTGAAACAGGAGCGACGGAAAACATTCTTCCTGCCCGATAGCCGCAGGTGACAATACGCAGAGCTATACTCTCCAATGACAACTCGTACTCTGCCTGCTGCACCCGTACCCCGAATACATCTGGTGTAGAAAAAATATTGCATGTATCAATCAACCCCGACCGAAGAAATTTTCGTTTCAATAACCCGGCTGTTTCCCAGGCCATATCACGCTCCTGCCAGAAACCGACCTGTAATCCGCCGACCGCGTATTCCCGGTTCACTTTCAGGAGGTCAAATCGCTTGAGCCGGCGGGCGGCAAGGCGCGGTCCGACTTGACCGACCTGGGAGTTAAGATTCAGACCGGCAGCAAAATTAATCTTGTGTCCAAACGGGATATACCCCACAGCTACCGTACTTTCGAGCAGCGCCCCTGCTACAGTAGCCAGAAACGCATCATCACCTATAGCCACCACGGTCTGATACCTGCCTTTGCGCACGACCTTGGTAAGCTCGTGGACAGTTTCCGAAGTGCTTTCCACCTCTCTGATATCGCCCCACAGCCCGGCATTCTGGATCTCCGGTATCAGATTATCCCAGTAAACCCGTTTCTGGCTATCCACGACCCGTAAATCTAGTAGATAGAAATACAAGCGCCTCTCCTACTTCTTGGTATCA
>JAKQHK010000133.1 GCA_029573015.1 bacterium | reverse complement strand
TGCACGTTTTGGTGTGCTGATTATTCGATACAATTCCGCTCCCATCGTTTCTCCTTGTGCTAATTGTTCTCATCCCTATTTTATCCAACGTGTCAATTATAATAACCGTCTGTCTTTGTTTAATATGTATATTTTTGGTATACTAGACTGATTGATTTATCGTCTTATACGAGAGTAACTGGTATGACCATCGAACTTGAACCACAGGTTTTTGAAGCCTGCCTCGAACAGCTAGGTACGTCGCTCACAGCAGTAGCTGAAACCGAAAGAGGTCATGCTGATACGCTGCCTCGAGGAACACAGCATATCGGACAGGAGATGCTCGTCAGATTCAGCATCCGGGCTGCCGGCTTTGGTTCGGCTGTGGATCGGCAGTTACCTCCTGAAGGCATGGAAGGAGAGGCGTTGACGCGCTGGCTGGCGGATGAACTCAATCGGGTCCTGCGCGAGGTTCAGCGGACAGCTACTCCTAAAGCCATGGTCGAGATACTGCGCGCGATGCACCAGCTAGTAGTGCGGCGGGGCAATAGGATGGAAGTGCCTGTACCGCCATTGGCGCTGGATGAAGTGGGAGTATCGACGAGACGAGTTGTTGTGAGACGATCCACAACTCCTGCCCGACCGGTAGCAGTACCCCCTGCTCCGGCTCAGCCTCATGCACCAGCTGTCGCTGATGAGTCGGTTGCACCACCAACAAGAGAATCACCACGACCACCAGCTAGAAGAGAAGAGACGATTGAAACACTTATGGGGAAGGTGGAGGCTGAAATTAAAACATTGCTCCAGTCGCTGCAGGGCGTACCCATGGACCATCTGCTGGTTGTGCCGAGTAGAGTAATGTCAGACCATTTTTCTGCTACCGTAGCGGCTTTGCGCGTGGCAGAGTGCTATGGCGGGAAATTTGAAAAAGCACAGGCCGCTGCCCAAACCTATGCGAGTAGCATAGACGATCTGGTTAAACAATTGCCCTCAGCAAGAGCAAAGCATCAGTTCCGGCTGGCAGTGGCAGCCATGGAACGGAAGGCTTTCAGCGCACCGGTCTGCTATCTCGCGGTCGAGTCCGGCGGGAAAGAGCATCTGACAAAACAAACAGCTATTAAACTAGATCAAATAAGAAGAGGTATAGAACAGTTCAGACGGAGAGGAGAGGAAGCAAATGCGCTTGTTCTGATCCTCGGCATGGCAGGCCGGGCGGCTTGGGGAGAGGGGGACAGTCCGTCTCCGGTTCTCAACCTTGCTAAACTTGATGCTCTAAAAAAGGAGGTCGCCGAGGCTGTGGCAGAGAATCAGGATATGGAGGTAGCAGATATCCTGGCAGCTATCGACGCACTTCCCGGATATCTCGATGACCAGGACGGACTAGTTCATGGCAGACAGCTGCTACAGCGTATCCATGAACCGGGAGATCCGCTAGCCAAAATCACCGCTGATGTCTGGGAAGATATATTACAGGAAATCATTGCCTGTGGTACGGACGGTGGCTTTACAGGTTTTCTGGCATCCTTTCTGGATGAAATAGAAAAAGGTATCAATGCCTTCATTGACGGGAAGTACTACATGGGAATAGAAGGAAAAGAACGCCCCATAACCTCAGATGATATCCCCCGGCTCAAAGCGGCGCTTGCCTGGCGGGCACCGCTTATTGAAATGCAGCCATTGCTCAGAAGGATAGCCGATTTAAAAGAGCTCCTCGCACAGTCAGTTACGATCCAGACCTGATTTATTTCAGCTATACCAGACATACATGTCATCCGAAAGCGAACCCATAGAAGGTCTAGTAGTTATCACGGAAGCACCTCCGGAAGCCAGTCTGGAAGTGTTACCTCCGCGCGAAGCCGCAGCTCCCGCGGTGCTGGAGAGGTTCCGACAGCAGGCGATCGCCCAGATGCTGACCGCACCGGGTGGGTTCATCGATCAAGCTGGCGAGCGGTTAGCTGAGCAAGGGGTGAATCCCACAGCGCGTGTAGAACAGGCACCCAATTTACTGGAACTGACACGTTTGCTCGCTGGAGCCGGACAGACCAACGATCACGATCTTAATCGCTGGGTAGCTTCGGTTACCCAGCAAGCTTTTGGATTACCTGACACATCAGTCGCCGGTTTACTCGGCGCGAGCGCAGGGGGACTACCGGAGGCAACCGATGCCGGAAGCATGGCTCTCGCTACCAACGAAGCAGTACAGCGAGCGGCAACCGCACTGTCTCTGTTGCAGGCCGGACAGCAATTGAGCGGGAATCTCACCAACCGGGAGGCAGTCGGGCTGGCGGCATTGGCAACAGCCGTCGGATATCTCGGCATGTTTGGGGCTATGGTAGAACAGGCAGAGCAAGCAGAAGAGGCATTGCTGACAGACATGGGAGCCATCCAGCAGAAGGGAGAGAAGCAGGAGAAAAAGGCGCAGCAGGCCCGGGAAGCGGGGGATGAGGAAATAGCACAGAAGGCACAGAGCAAAGCCCAACGCTATCAACAAATGTTTAATCTCATGCAGGAACAGTTGGGAGAGGGCATCGAGAATCCTATAGACTGGATGGAGGAGGCAGACAACGCCTGGCAGGATCTGGAGGCTGGAAGGATAAGTATTGAGGCGTATACCGTCATAGAAGAGCGTTTGATCAGAAATTGCGCGGACTGGGTAGAGCATTATATTGACTACGTCAGCGGCGTGTCGACCATGGTGGAGGGAACCATCCGCGAAAAACGCAAAGTACGGTTTATCGGGCAATGTTCTGGAAAAGCGCTTGATTTTGTCATGCTGACAAAAATTGTTTTCAGCGGCCGGGTTGATGTCAGGCTGGCTTTCGTGACACGGGATATCATCGGGGGAGGGTATAATTTCAACCACTGGGTAGCGATTGTTAATTCGCAGCAGAAGCAACCCCGGGATGATGGAACGGAAACCAGCACCTACTGTTATTATGTCGAGCCGACCCGACATGAATTTGATGATGCTGAGGATCAGCCAGAGGATGCGCAGGCCGGAGATGCGATCGTGCGCCGGGTGAGCATGCGTCCGGATACGATTACCGACGCAAGAAACGGTCATACGCTACGCGGCTGCCATACGTATCGGTTTGATGAGCGGGATGTCGCCCGGGAAGTTCTGGTAACGTCAACACCGACTCCTGATTTTGATCCGCTCGTCGTCGCATTCCACCTGTGGGAACACGGGGATGATGCCATGAAAAAGCTAGCCATGAAAGGATTGTTTTTGCCTGATGATCCGATTCGGCTGGAATGGGCAGCCTGTACAGACAGCAAATTATTGCCGGAGCATCTAAAGCGGCAATGCGCACTACGGCTTTTCGAGGTATGGGGAAGCGAATTCATGTTCGAGATGCGCGGCGATGCGATTGAAAAAATCTGCCGGATCGGATTAAGGCTTATGGCGCTGGGCAGATTCGACTATGCCCTGGAATGTGTAGAAATCGGAAACGCGTATTGTGTCCTCAGCGGCAAGGAACCTGACCCGAGACTCAAATCGCTGGAAGCAGCGGTTGAAAAAACTCAAAAAAGACCTGGTCCGGACCCGAATCCGGGAAGGCATGCCAAACAAGAGAAGCAGCCATCAGCAGAACCAAATCTAGCGGAGAGGGCACCAAGTGCCAAAGCAGAGGAAGTACGCAGAGAGGTTACCTGGGAAATGCGGAGAGACAGGGCTATCGCCCAGCTAAGAGAACAGACCCCGCCCCTGCTGGCATCCCAGAAAGTTTCTGAGGTCGTAAATCTCTGGATAGCAATGCTGCGCGAGGATGAAGATCCCCGGGTACGGGAAGCAATATGGAAAACAACAGCCCAGCTCTCCTGTGAGTATGTCGTGCTTTGTATCAACACTGCGACGAAAGAGCGCCCGGATTACTTACCAATTCTACATCTTGATTTAATACATTTTGCATCCGATCTCTATGACTATTTGGGCAGGGAATCTCCTGTTGTCACCCTGCGTACGAATTTCGGCAACGAGTGGTGCAACAGAGTGGAAGCAGCAAATAAAACGCTCATCAGCAATAAAAACCGGGAGGGGTCTGAATGTCTGATCAGGCTGGTCATGGTTGACAAGTTCTGGGGACCGACGGGGCGGGTCAGCTATCGTCGGGAAATCGGCGATACGGCCTACTTGAACAATCAGGAAGATTACGCGATGGAGCAGTGGGCATGGGTGCTGGAGACCGATCCGGCTCAATCAATAGAAATACATACCCGCATGGGACGTTGTCATGTACAGATGCTTGATATGATACTGCGTGTTCTGTCGGGTACTGCGGTGCTCGGCGAACGGAATGATCTCTACAGCCTGCAGACCAGGTTGTGCGGTATATATACCCAAGATCAGCTTGATCCGGCGGATATGGAGCGACTGGTGCAGCAGGCGTGGGAATCCATCTGGACGCAATTAGACGCACTGATAACAGCATATCGTGCCGAAAAAGGTGCCGGAGCGGCTTCTCACGGTATACGCGATTTGCTGAAAAGAAGTGAGTTTACCTGTTTGTGCAAAACCAATCCGCGCTGGTGGCATGATCTTGCTGATCAGGCATTGGATACAGTCCAGAACATCGAGGGGCTGGGGTACTACAGCGATTTTTTTCGCAAAACTGATGAACGTTACGAACTGCTGGTCGCCCGCGGCGATTGTGAAGTGACATATAGTGCATCTCTGGCGGGAGCCAAGCTGTATGCAGCCTGGGAGCAGGCCGAAGCACACTACCGGCGTGCGGTAGACCGGGTGGAGGATCCGGGAGACCGGCGCGCGGTCCTCGCCAAGCTGCTCGACATACTGTTGAAACTGCGGAGTATCGAACCAGCGCTTGCGATTGCTAAAGATATCCTCGAGAATCAGGGCAGTGATACGCATACACGCTATAAAGAAACCTTGCGGCTGGCAAAACTGTTCTTGAGCGAACCGGAGCGTTTGCAACAGGATGTGGACGCTGGGATTCCTCAAACTGATGCACAATCTGCCTTGGAGGCGGCGCTGCAGGTAGCGGCTGATCTGCTGGAAACAATTACTTTGACATTTGATCCGGACAGTTCACAAGCCATCGGTGTCGAATCCCTTCAGTTGCTTGGTCAGACATACATCGCCCAGGCCAGATGTGCCGATACTCTCAGCGCCGATGATCCAGAACAGCTCCAGTTCGCGCGGGAGCGGCGCATGACCGCGCTGGCGTATGTGCCGGAAGCAGTGCAGCGCGCTTTGCTCTGCAAGAAAAAGCCGCAAGAGATCATGCAGATGGTGCAGAGCATGGTCGATCCGGAAGCTATGCAGCTGGCGATGAGCCTCGGACCTGAGCATGAAATCGTTGTCTGGCTCATGTTTGTCGCTGGTCTTGCCCGCGAGACAGGAGCTCTCGGGAAAAAAACGGAAGTGTCAGATGGGACAGCCCTTGATCTTCCCGCTTCGTTATCCGAGGCACTTGCTGAGGGCAGTGTGATCCTCGCGGTCATGTCAGCCCATACGTCAGCGCCACAACTTTTTGATCGCATTGGAAAGATGGAAGGTGTTAGCGAGGAGACACGTCGCGCTTGCCGGCAGGCCAGGCTGCGTACCCTGGAAACAAGGGGTTGGGGCAAGGAGGGAAGAAAATTACTCGGTGAGGCTATGGCGGAGGCGGCGTATGGGCAAACAGACTGGTCGAACGTGGACCCAAGGATGGCCGGGGAAATAGAGGTATATCATAAGCGACGGATGCAACTAGCGATTGAGGAAGTCGACCCGGACGAACTGGAACAAGTGCAGGCAGAGTATGATATTTACAATCTGATTTGTCTGAGGGAGTACCGGCAAGCCCTCGAGCGCATGTTTACCTATGTGCATTTACGTGCTGAGCAGGGATACCGTTTTGATCATTTTGACACAGTCGGCAGGGTAGCAGGCGAGGCGCTCCACCAGCTCGAGTGGCTCTGTACTTATACCCTCGATAATTACTATTTAGCTAAACTGGATACAAATCCAGACAGCGATGACGGCCGTTGGCTGCTCAATCTCAATGCGGTGGAACAAATGGCATTTATGCTCGTGCCACGCTTCTTCAAGCATCCGACTCATACTACGAGTGAGACAGTTCTGTATAGCAAATTGCTGGAAGTCTATGAGAGATACCGCTTGGGCAGGGAGGACACCGATGAATTGATGATCCGGAAAGAAATCGCGTTGTGTCAGCTGCAGGCTGGCAGAGATGTGCATCTCGCTGTGAGGATGGACCGCCTGCTTCTCGGTTTGAACGGCGATGATGTTGATTTTGCTCGTGGCTACCTAGAGATTCATGCCAGTCAGGATAATTTACCATTCACACCGGAACATGCCTATGCGTGCTTGCGGTTGGGCTGGTTTGCCCAGTGGTTTGATGTTTGCCGCTATGCCGAGGAAAACCTTTCACAGGCAGAGATGGCTCAGGTCGCGCTGACCATGCTTGAGTTTGACCAGCTTTACCGTGGACAGGTGTCTGCTGCCTGGGAGCAGGTTGCGGCCGGCATGCCGGTCATGACGAGAGTTCTCCAGATGCGGGCATTTCCGCTGTTGCTCCACTATGATCCCGGTTTGGGCAGTCAGGAGGATGATCGAAGGCAAAAGCTTTCGAACCTTTGGACTGATTTGGCAGTACATCCGGAGAATTCTGGCGAGCTGCTTCAGGTCCTGCAAACAGCAAACCGCTGGAATCCACGGACTCCGGAAATACTATTCCAGCTTGCTATCATGCATGACTTGAGAAATGACCAGGCTGAGAAGAGGGAAATACTCGCTCGGCTCAGCGGGATAGATTACCAGCATGTGACTGCAGAACTCGATCCTGAGGATGCATTGTTGCGGAGCAAACGTGGTGATGATGCATTCCTGTTTATAGCCCGTCTGTATGAGGGCGGATTTATCGCGCTGCTCCCGGCACATTCCTTGATCCAGCATTTGCATACCGAGGCTGATCGTTCTGACAGTCTGATCGAACTGGTATGGCTGGCAGATGAACTAGGTCACAGTTACAGTCTGGAAACCAGAGATGAGCAGTTATTCATCCACATTCATGAATATCCTCCCATCGCCCGCCCGCTCATGGCGTATCAGGGTGATAATCAAAGCATTATCTATCTGGCTGCCCGTTATGCCTGCTGGGCAGTGCGAAACAAACATCTGACCGGGGAAACCTATGACCGTATGTACGAGCAGCGTCTGGCGATCGATAGACTGCATCCCCGGCTGCTCAGCATGCTGCAGGAGGAGCGGGCAGTTTATTTACTGGACAGAACAGGAGACGCTGCTGCCAACCAGATGGCTCTGCGGCTCGTCGCGGATACTGTTGATCGTCTTTGTCAACAAGAACATCACCCGCTTGTGCCCTTGTTGATAGATCAGGTTAGTAACAGGCCGGCTGCCATGAATAGCGCCTGGTATGAATTATTTGATGGCATCATGCACCGGATGATACAAGATCAGCAGTTCGTAGACGCATATGCATTGATGGATAGCTGTATCAGCATAGAACCGCCCGAGGACGCTGACTGGCTGGATGAAAAGCGTATCGCCCGGTGTATCGCCAGTCAGGAAATCTGTGCTGCGCTCCATGAGCAAACCGGATCTCCCAGATACCTGGAGCGATCCCTGCAAGATCTGCGCTATCTGGCAGACAGGGAAATTTCCCTGTTACCTCCTTTGCCGTGTGAGAATCACTTTGTATTGGAACCGCTGACGTATCCGCTGAGCCTGGCTCCGAAAGCGTTGGCAGCGGCAGTACGCCAAGATCCACCGGATGAGCTCGCGTATTTTGCAGACCAGACAGAGTATCGCCATGCGGTCGCCTCCTGTTCCTGGAGACAAGCGTTAGGATATCTGCACACGCCTGCCGAGATGGAACGCCTCGGCTATGCGGAACCAGCTATGCTTATGAGCCGTCAGGAAATGTGGCACTTCGCCGAGGAGCTGACACGGGCATATCCGGAACACTCATTTCCTCTGCTCATGCTTGCCTATGAACTTGGCAGTGCTTCCCGGCGTTCTAATGTTAATGCAGAAACCAGACAACGCTATGACCAAAATTTGGAAATGCTGATTGTTTTTTATGTCAGGCATTATGTCGCTCAGGATAATTATACTGCTCTGGCGGAAATGAGTTTACTATTCACAGATAGACCCCGGGCGCCAGCCATGCCTGGCAGGGAGTTGTTTTACCAGCAGCTACAGCGGACGCTGGATGCGGATGTGTTCGCGATGACCAGCGAACAGCTGGATAGCGCTGCGACCTGTTATGTACGGGATACCCAATGTCAGGATATGAATCTGGACAATGCATCCGACTCGATCAATCAACTGTGCATGCTCGGTCTCTACCGACAAGCAATAGATGTGCTGGTCCATACCCTGAAGCAGGTGCAGGCGAGTGGTGTTCTCACCGCAGAAGGATTGCAGGGCACTGCTTCCCCGTCGGTCGAATCGTTCAATGGGCTCCTTGCCATGATCAGCGAATGGCTGGTCAGGGATAATGAATACATACGCGATAATGGAGGGAGACGATTGTATACACGGCATGACGGCGTGCCCTGTTTTGCTGTCGCGTATACCCGTTTTTGTCCAGAACCGGAAAAAAGTTTTCTGGACCGGAATCTCACGGGTATATACCAAATAGTCCAAGCACGTGGCATCAGGCAGGACTTTTCGGAGGGAAGCGCAGTACTGCTGTTGGAACAGCTGAACAGTAAAACTGTCGAACCCTGGCTGGTTGCATTTCAATATTATTATCGCACGCATCCTGATCTCAGATCCCGGCTCGACACGATCATCATGCATATTGAGCATTTACCCGAAAGCAGCGTGCCGCTGGTCGAATTGGCCCGTTTCGCAGCCAGGCTCTGCCAGACACGCCATGCGCCGGCGCAGGAGTTCGGCATGATGCTTCTCGACCAGGGTGAACGGATGACGCGTATTGACGGGACAGGGATTTGCGGACTATGCCGGGAACTGACCCCGCAGGTGCTGATCGGGGACCAGGCCCTGTCGCAGGCATTTCGTGGCTTGCCGGCACCATGGGAGGAGGAGCTGGTCAGATCAGCTATTGCATACGGGCAGGATGTGTATACACCAGACATGTTTAGCATAGCACACAGCTGGTACGATCTGGTCATGACAATTGACCCGGATTATACCTGGGTGCCATATGACCAGTTTGAACAGGACTATGCTGCCTGTTGGGCTGATGAGGCATACGGCCGGGCAGAATCAATCAGTTATGCCGGGTATTATTTCACAGAAACGGCTGGGCGGCGCGATGAGGCAACGCTCTGGCAAGACCGGATCTGGCTGGCATCCTATGCACAAAGTAAAGGCGGATGTTCTACGGAAAATCAGGCGATAACCTACGCGCTGTGTGACTATGCCCAAACAGCCCGGGATATTCTCGTAAGTGGTGATCCCCCAGAAGAAATCGTATATGCATTAGTCGCACACGGGGGATCCCTGCGACCTATACTCGTCGGGCATGCTGACCTGGATGCTGCAGCCGGATATGATCGGGATGCATTTGATATAGCTGCGTTCTGCGGAATCCGCCCGGATGCCCAGGGCAGCCTGTCTCTTCCCGGCTATATGCAACCGGGCGAAGAACTGGGAGCAACGGTCGACCGGGTACTTGCATCGCTTACATCTGTCCCGGCGGTGCAGCTGGAAATACTTACACGACTGGCAGAAGTCGGTACCCCGGCTGTTGAGGACAGGGTCATCGAGCAGGGGTTCATGACCTATATGCGGGCATTGCCGGAAGAAACCCGGACGCTGCAGGTGATGCAGGTCAGACGTACGCTTGCCGGTAAAAAGCTACTGGCGCATGTTGAGACGTTTGCTAATACGTACGATGCATATCGTGAATTTGGAGCATATTTCCATACATTTATCTTGGCAGATAGCAGTCTCTCGCATGATTCGACGTCGCGTTTGGTCAATGTATATACCGTTCCATCGATCAGGGAAGGAACAGATCTGATGGACTGGCTGGAGAATGATCCAGCACTCGCGTATCTGACCGAGCAGCACAAGCATTTGATTGGGTTGTGGTTCCGTCATAGTCCAGGTCCACGATCCGACGTGTGGCAGGATAAAATGGTTGACCAGTTTCTGGAGGTACCTGCCCACAGACTAGCTAGGTACCTGAGCGGGATTGATGAGACGCTCTATGCCGAGCATGTCGGAAAACTGCTCATGCGCGCTGCCTGTTCGCGGGGCAACTATGTCCTCGCGTACGAGCATAGCGTCTGTATGAATGATACATCAGCCGTCGGGCTCTGGGAGAGAGCTGCCTGTCTGCGGCGCATCCCTGCGGAGCAACTCCCGGAATCCGGTCCCGGCAATCAGGCGGATGCTTTGGAACAGCAAGCCTGGGTTAATTTGCCGGAACAAAATCCTCAATATCCTGACCTGCTTACCTGGGTGGCAGCAATCGACCTGCATTTCAAACTGGGTAGCGAGAGCACGGCTCAGCAAGAAAGCATCGAGTTGATTAGTACTTGTTTGAAGAATGCACGAGATCAGCCCAACAGGAAATTTGGAATTCAACTCGACAATACCGTCCTGGCCCTGCTCGCAAAATGGTCTGATCACATCCCGTGGTATCGTTTATCCCTGGAAAGTCGAACACAGTTCGGGTGGCTGCTCACAGGTGAGGGGCAGGGAGGGGTTTCATACAGTATATTTCATGTGATGCATCGCATGGCATCTGGCAAGTTCGAATTTCCAGGGCTGTGCCGGGAGCAAACCGAGTCATCAGATTATGACACTTTTTATACACAGAGAAGTCTGGAAGCGGCGGCATTTGTCGATTGTGTCGCAGGAGGAACCACATTAACCACTATGGCCTGGCTCTGGGCAACGTATCGAAGAATAGGTTACGATACTGAGCAGCAAACGACAGAAATCGCGGAACGGATGAAAGAAAAGCTGCCTAGGAATCAGGTTGAAGCCATCTTGCTTGCCTCGGCGCGTCTTTATCTGCGGAAAGGCATGCCAGAATCAGCCGCGGGATACTATCTTTTAAAACATGGAAATGAATTAGGTAGTGACCTCTGCGTCCAGTTTCATGGTTTCATGGATAGGTATTTGACTTTAGGCAGTATGCAGGAAGCAGCCTGGCTCGAACAGGCTCTGGAGTTCGTGTATCTGGAAGACAAGTTGCGTATCAAGCAAGCAGCTATAGACTTGGGTTTGCAGCGTGCCCGGGATGATCTTGCTGCTGCTGAACCGGCATTCTGCTTTGCCGCTGCCCTGTGTCCCCATGATAGTGCGGTTATCACTGCCGCGATACAGGAGCAGTACACGGATGCCGTACAGCGTGAGGATGTTGCGGCAGCTAGAGCACTTTGCTGGTGTGGGGTGATCGTCGACCCGGGCAATATTTATTGGAAAATTGAGAAGCTCAACTACACAAGTCTCGCTGGCCGGGCTGTCCCGAGTCTGTCGGCAGTCAGCTCGCGTGCATAATATATATATGTATATCAGGTATACCCATGAGTCAGTTACCTCTCGCTCTGATGAAGCCAATCCGGTATACTATAGTGATTATTTACCACAGCTAATCAACAGGGTACACATATGTCTGGAGATCATTTAAACGAAGAGATTCTTAGGGAGGCCATCGGGCAGATCAGTGCCGCGATGCAGGCTATCGCAGAGCAAGAAGCCGGGCAGGATGCTGGGCAGGCCAGGGGATTGAGTCATATTGGTCATGATCTCCTGCGCCGGTTTGATATCCTGATGGTCGCGCGCGGCGTGGCGGTCCAGCGAACCATGCCACCGGAAGGACTGGAAGGCAAGAATCTGAACGACTGGATGATCAATGAGCTGGAGCGGGTACTTGCTGTGGCGCAGGGTCAGCTCGACGCCGCGGCCATGACAGAACTGCTGAAGGCGCTCTACGCGCTGGTCCAGACGCGCGGGCAGCGTGCAGACGTATCGATAGCGCCATTGGCGATTGATGCGGTGAGACCGACAAGGTCGGCAGCGCGAATTGTTGTGCGGCCTACACCTGCTCATCCAGCCCAGCCGGCACAATCGGGGCGGTCTACTACCCGTGGCATGACGCGGGGGGATGTTACTGAATGGACACAGGAAGCGTATGAACAGCGGGAAAGAGAGGTTTTATCGAAAGTTGAGCAGTACCGGGCAGAATTACAGAGAAAGATTGAATCTTTGAGTACGGTTACCGTACGGGTACAGCACACCCGGAACAATACATTACAGACCAATCTGGAATCTTCGGACATGAGCTTCGATCAGGTTATCGCCATCCCGATAGATACAGCTACACAGTCGTATCCTGATGCGATTGCTAAAATGCAGGCAGCCGGCTGCTGGTCTGATAAGCATATCGAAGCTATCACGGCGATACATGACTATCAGGAGGAGATTCAAAAACTGCTTGATCAGTACAGCCTGCTTGACCAGCATCTGCTGCGGGGAGCTATAGCCCGCGCCGATGTACGTGTTTTTGGTCGGCCGGCTTTTTATGCTTCCCTTGATGGTCCTGGCAAGGGTGATCAAGACCGGCAGAATCAGATATTTGTGCAAGACCTGCGTCAACATTTGGAAAAGGGTGCCCCAAAGTATCTCGAAGCGTTCATCCTGCTGCTCGGCATGGCAGAGCGGGCAGCCTGGGGGGAGGATTATAATGCTTTACTGCGATTACGTGGACAGGTAGCCGGGAAACTCCGGACTGCTTTTCCCCTGGATGAGCAACACATGCTACTACTGATCGGGGCTTTGCCCGGGTACTGGGACATGCATAACGGATCCACCCGGGAAAATGTTCCTGCTTTGCAGCAGGTCGATGTGCTGAGAGGTCTGACGAAGCAGCAGCTATCCCAGCTCGCTGAGACAAGCCGTATCGACGGGCAGACGTTTTGGGCAGACGTGCTCGGGAGAATCGATCGGGGCTATCAGCTGATTAAACAACCAACAGGATCTACTGGATATACCACGCAGGAGATACAGGATATCCAGCTGGCTCTGTCCTGGCGGGCCGCTTTGATCACGATCCGGAGCGTTCTAGCTAACCGGGAAAGTTTCCGTCAGGCGTTGGCAGGCTAATTACTATGTACAGGTAGGTATGAATTCGATTGATGCACCGTCATCATTGGGGGAAGCAGTAGCTGCTGCTGCCCTAGTCCTTGAGCAGGAGTCACCCGAGGCTGGCATCACGCCAATGCAGGTTTTCGAGCAGCGTGTTGTCGCTGAAGCCCTTGCTCATAGCCTGCCGGCAGTCCAGCGACGGTTAGAACAAAGAGGCGTGCCTCTCGGAACCCGGTTTGAACACGTAGGCGCGGCAGCAGAAATATCAGGAGTATTGGCGGGTGCGGGAAGTCGCGATGATCCGTTTGCCAGAGTAGTTCAGAAATTATTTATCCGTGCCGGAAGTCTTCAGGCAGGCGTTCCTCTGCTCCCTGCGGCCGGGGATCAAGCTCCTGCACAGGTACTGAACGACAGCGGACTGGTAGTCAGTAGCGATGCCCAGCTTTCAACCTGTCACTTACTTAACAGATGCACTCCTGCTGTAGCAGAAGCACGAGCAGTGCGCATGATTGAGACAGATATCGGTACTGGCGCGAGCCTTGCCTGTCTTGCCATGTTTCTCGGCTATACCCGCAGGATGATGGAACAGCTCGAGACGCATGAAGCGCAAACCAGGGAAAATCGTGAGAGATTGGCAGCAATGGAGGCATTGCGCAGATTTGGCGTCGAGTACGAGAAGGCATTCCAGGAATTGCGCCAGCAGACTGAGGCTGGACCGGAAAATCCAGCCGTCTGGTTCGAGGAGGCGCATACTGCCCAGAGCAGGAGAGATGCCGGCGAGATAACTCCGGGCGAGTATACCGAAGTTGAAACGCGTATCCTGCGGAAACTTTCTGACTGGATACAACATAATATTGATTATGTACTCGGTATATCGTCAGTATTGGATAATGGGGTACGGGAACGCAACAAGACGCGGCAACTCAGCCAGTGCGATGGCAAGGCAATCAGTTTCATCATGATGGCGGGGATGATTTTTAATTGGCAGATCGATCTGCGCTTAGGGCTTGTGGTGCAAGATGTCGATCGGAAGGAAACGGAAGACAGCGAGTATTCCGGCGATCACTGGATCGTCATCGGCCATTCAGACGAGACCATAGATGGGAGAAGCGGGGCTGATGCCGGGAATTGCCGGCAGGTGTACTACATAGATCCTACTCGCTATCAGAATGGTACGCCTGCTGCTGCCGGGGAGGGGACAGAAGAACCGGCAGCAGCAGGCGGGGTATTCCGGGTCCTGCCCGCGGAACAAGTGAAGCAGACCAGCAGCCGCCATGGTCATGATCTGCGGGGTTGCCGGATCTATGAGATGGATGCTTCCGGAGTGGCGAAACAGGTGCTCGTTGCCGCGGAGCGCAGTGACGGGTTAGATCCGCAGATACTCGCCTGGCAACTCTATCAGCATGCAGATCCGGAATTGCGAACATTCGCGCTCAAGTGGCTCTTTCCTGAGGATGACCCCTGGCGGTTACTGAGCCTCATCATGGGGAGCGGGAATGTTCAGGAGCAGTATCGCCGGCAGGCAGCCGTGCGTTTTCTGGAGGTATGGCCGGATTTCTTCTGGGTGCATCAAGGCGATCATGTGCAGCTTGCCTGTCGTATTGCCACGCTGATGCTGGATCTCGGGAGATATGATGAAGCAGACCAGCTGTATGCGCTTGCCACGAAATTATTGCATGCGCCTGCCCATCCGCGTTCGGAAGATTATTTAGCCAATCAGGAAGCTGTTGAGGAGCTGCATGGAGAAATCCAGGCAGCTAAAATAGATCTCGGGCTTATCGCCAGACCGGAGGAGCAGGAGCCACAGCAATCAAATCGGCATGAAACATATCAACGGGCTATGGCACGTATCGACGCAGCGGTTCTGGACTGGTTTGCCGGTCAGGATGTTTTGCCTGAGGCGCGGGTAATCTGTTTATTTGCTGAACGGGTGCTTGTCGAGCTGTACGGTGAGTTCGTGGCTATATCTGAAATACCCAATCATCTGGTGGAAAAAATTTTCGACCAGGCAGGGAAGTATCTGGTGGCAGGGATACAGCGTTTTGGTGATCAAGCACCAGAACTGGCCAGGCTGCGTATGCTCGTACCATTGATTTCAAAAAGAGAAATTCTGGATGCATATTGGGTCGGACATTTTTGGCAGACATGTTTGAGCGCACAATTCAGACAGCTCATCGCCCGAAAAGAAACAGCACAGCAGCATGGTGCTATTATTGTTCAACTTGCCCGGGAGACACTTGATCGGGATATGAGTATTTATTTTATTAACAGTGCCGGTGGCATTGCGTATGAGGGTAATCAGTTTGAATACAGTTTTAAATTGTGGCAGGAGACGCTCGGTTTGGATGCACAAAATGCCGATGCGCTCAGATATCTGGCAAAAGGACACATGCGCTATGCAGCTACCATGATGGTTGGAAAGAGACCGGTAGAAGCCAGGCGTATTTATGAAGAGGGTGCAAGTTGGGTTGGCACATACCGGCGGGCATGCAGCTTGACCCAGGGATACGGGTATGCTGCCGAGAGAATGATATATCTCGTACAAACTGACGAGTGGAAGGAATTAGCGCTGGCTGATCCTGATCTTGGCTTTGAAGCGGTGCAGTCAGCTTTGCAGCCGGTACAGCATCTTGATGGACAGACTCCTGATATCCAGGCACGGGTGGGACTTGAACTCGGAAAGGCAACGCTTCGCTATGCACACACTGTAGCACGCCCGGAGCAGGGAGGGGTATGTTCAGGTGCTTTGCGAACACTTGCCGAAGCTGATCAGGCACTCATCGATGCTGCTGGTCCGGCTAAAGACCCTGAGGTTCAGAAGAAGATCTGGTATTATCGGGTACTGGCACAATCCTCGCTTGGTGAGGCTGGGGAAGCGGTCAAAACAGCAGAACTTATCCGTAAGAACCTTGCCGGGATACCGGGAGAGCGGTATGTCATCTGCTACAGTCTGGCGCTGCAGTTACTGGGTAATGCAGGCCAACTGCCATGGGATGAGGCAGCTGCGGATCCGGCAGTCAGGATGGAGCTTGAGGCACAGGCCGAGTCTATGCTTCTGGCTGCCCAGGCGTTGCTCGAATCGGTCGTGCTCATCGATGAGGCGCATCTTCCGTATCATGTTTGTCAAGAATATGGTATTGACTCATTTGCTGCACAGCGGAGAATCGGCATAGATGCCAAAATCCTGCAGGCAAAAGTGTATCTGGAGCTGGCGGCGCTCGCTGAGCGCAGAGGGGGGAACAGGGAGGCGATACAGGTATACCGGCACTCTGCTCTCGCCTTGGTGCCGCAGACACTGGGTCTGGCTTTGGAACGGAATTTTAAGATCACATCGATGCTGGAAATCATCGCGCAGATGGTAGACGTGGAGTCGATGGAGCTGTTACTGGCCTATCATTCTGAGCATGATGTACGCGCGATGATTACAGTTATCCTTGGTCTGGGAGTTGAGGCTGGGGATGAGGGCAGCGATGTTTTGCAGCATAAAGCGTTCGCACAGGCAATCGGGGGGTATTCCCCTGATATGCTGCTGCCAGCTATCGCGGTGGCCGCGACCGCTGCGCGAGTCGTTCATCCTGACATGGTACGCAGGATAGGGGTATTATCATCGGAAGCCAGCGTGCGGGAAGGCTGCCGCGCCCTGGCGGTTGATGCTGCCTTGCATCAGCTGCATGGGGCTAAAACGCGTCAACTGCTTCTGGAGATCATGCGTGATACAGCCAACGATGCGAGCAGAGAGGACGATCCGGAAGTACAAGCACACCTTCGTGAGGTACTGCAGGCGCTGCATGCGCGCAGATTGGAATTAATGTATGCAGAGGTGGACCATCTTGATGACATTCATGAAGAAGGTGATGACACGGAATTACTCAGGGTCAGGTACGAGGTGGAGTATTGTCTGATCACTAATGATTACAAAGGGACGGTAGAGGTTCTAGTACGCTATCTGCAGGATTTATCCGGTCTTTATAACTTCGGGACCTATCGGCCGATGGTACGGGTGATCCAAGATGTGGTCACAAATGAGGTCCGAACTGATTTTTCTTCTTATGCATATGTTGATGCGGTGTGTACTGATGTAGACTGGTTCATCAACCTGGAATTATTCGGCCAGATGGCGGTGATCGCGCTTGCGAGAGTATGCGGTTGTGAGTCGAGAGTTGTCCTGGCTATTCAAAACGACATCTTTGCGTCTGTGCGCGATGAACAAGACGAGCGCTATACACGGGTGAGAGATCAGGAAATTGCCCTATTACAGACACAAGCCGCTACCCATTTGGAATCAGCAGTACGTCTTGATCAGATTTATATGCAACGTCGATCAGACGAAGGTGTCCGCTACCTTAGACTGCATCTGAAGCAAAAGAAATTGCCCGACGAGCCGAATGCTGATTATATGTATGTCTGCTTGCGACTTGGGGAATATGAACAAGCTAAACAGCTGATTACACTCTGGGCAGATGATACTGCCGGCAGCATACGAGTGTACCGATCGCTACAAAGGTTATTTGTCCTGCTACAGCATGATATAAACCACGGATTAGCGGAGTTTCAGGCATCTGTTTTGCAGAATCATTTTGCAGCCGCTGTATTTGCGGCTGAAAGTTTCCCTCTGGCAGCTCTGGCCTGGAGTCAGGAATGGCCACGGGAATGGGGCGTAGAGCCGCTGGGCCTTGAGGTGTGGAAGGAAGCCAAAGATGATTCGGGAAAAGCACAACTGGTTGTCGCCAGTCTACAGGAAGCACTGCGATACACACCTGAAGATGTGGAATTGCTCGAGAAGATGGCGATCATGCAGGGATTGCAGGGGCAACCGGTTAGCGAGTTGTTGCAGCGTATTGCGCTTACACCCTATGCACATCAAACCGAAAGAGAGCAGGCTGCGGATTTGCTGATCTGGCAAATCGAGGCACGAGATGCCGCGGTTTTCCTCGCCCGGCTCTGGGAAGGCCGGTATCTGGATTTGGCGGCGATGCATGCTTTGGCTTTTGGGCGCGGGCGTCAGGAATCACGCGACAGCAGCTATTTTTCCATGGATGCTCTGGCTGATGCCTTGTATCCTCACCTTCTGACCTATGATGCATCCATGATGCGCACCATAGACGGCTATGCTCCCCTGGCAAAGGTACTGGCAGACAGACCGGTATGTCGGGATGCTTCCGGGCTGCTGGCAGTGCGCTACCATCAGTGGCAGGTAGCGCAGGAAGCGCCGGTGCAATGGAAATGGCTGGATCATGTGGAAGCCATCAATAGTGGATCTTTGGCTGGTCTGCTCATCGGGGAAGTAACTATTGAAATGCGTCTGCTGCATCGGAATGAAAAGGTGCCAGATGCATGTCAGTTTGATGCGCGCGAAAGATATGGAGAGATCGTGGATCAACTGATGGGTCGTTCAGCTCCCTTCACCGTATCAACCGGCGAGGCAGTGCCGGAACAGCTACTCGCTGATATGACCGGCAGGCTGGTACGACTGCCGGGAGTGAGGCGCTGGACTGCGGAACTCAATAAAGCCGGACTCTGGCTGCAGCAGCAGAAATGCCATGAAGCAGCGGGTACGATTATGCGGGCAACCTGTCGCCCGCCGAATGACACCGGTGCGCAGCTGGAGATCTGGGGGCAGGCATGTCTGGATGCAGCGCAAACGGATGAAGAGGTGTTGCTCGAGTTTACCCGCTTTTTTATCGAATCTCTAAGATTGGTGATGAGGATTACACCCAGGCTTGTTGAAATCGGAGCGCAGCTCTCAGATGTTTTGAAGCGCGCAGGGCGAGCAGATATGGCGCGGGACACAGCGCGACAGGTTTTCTTCTATGGGAGCAGTTCCCGGCAACTAGTGCTTGATAAGCATTTATATCATCGGCTCAGTGAGATAGGTTTGCAGATATACGTCGATGAGCATGACCCTGCTGTCCTGGGTACCATATTCCGGCTTTGGACCGAGGTAAACGCCGGAAACTGGATTGATAATCAGGCTGACTATACGGTCGAAGGTCATATTCAGGAATTCATCACAGAAACAAAAGATATCCCGCCGCTGGTTTTGGCGCACGCGTATGATCAGCTTGACTGGCGTCAGGCGGGATTTGCTTCAGCAGCAGAAGCAGAGCAGGCGCTCATTCGCGCCCGCTTGCTGCAAACGTTACGAAGTCTGGATATTTCCCTCGCCGGCGCCAGAGTTGACGGTCATGCACTGCCAGCCGCCCGCCTGCATACCGGTGCCATGCAGGCTCTCGTTAGGGATATGGCGCAGCAGCTTCCACAGCCTGCTATGGATTTCGTGTATCTGACGTATGAGGCAGGGATTGGGCTGAGAAGGGCAGGGACCACAGGCGATGAGGAGGACGGCGCGGATCCAGTAGCAGATATTTGCGAGACCGCCCTGAGAGACATGGTCGAGCAGTGCATGCTCGCAGGTAATGTGCGGGAACTCCTGCGCATGGTATCCATCTGCCGGGACTATGAATTCAGAGTTGCACCTGCGGCGCTCGCCATACTGATCGGGGAGATAGACCGTCATCCTGATGTGCCCAGGTATAGCGAAATCAAGCAGGCGCTCGCCCTGCATGACCCGGAGGCAGGAGCCGGAGAAACAGGTTTGCGGACAGATATCGAGCGGATCGATCTCTACTGCCGGCTGGGCATGATGCAGCAAGCTGCCCGGATCATCGATCAGGCAGTAGAAAAAATCAGACACTATGAAACACTTGTTCCCGGGGTTGCAGGGTATACGCCAGAGATGGGACTGGTTCTGGATGCGACCCGCACACATGAGACAGGATCGGTACACGAGTTGCTGTCGGTCATCGGCAGTTGGACCGTGCGTGATAATCCGTACGTACTGCGCACCGGGGAGGGAGGGCGTATAGTGCCTGACCTAGGGAAACGCCCTCATGCTTTGGGACCGTACGCGTATTGTTCAGACTCAACTCAGGAGTATCTGGTTCGGCAGTTTGCAGTATATCTAGAGGCGCTCGATGTGATGCTGCAACAAACCGAAGGTTGTGGACATCCCAAAAGTGCATTTGCGTTATGGTTCGAATTAATCGGGACAAAAGAGATTGTACCGCTCTATCGCTGTTGGCAGGATTACTTTCACCGCGCTCCGGACATGACGCGCAAGCGAACGGAAATCGAAGCTGTACTTGCAGAGTCGCCACCATCCTTAGATGAGCTGGAATCCCGAATCCGTTTCGCGGCCGGACTGACCATTTCTGTCGATCAGGCAGCGGTACATTTCGGTACTCATCTCCTGAGCGGCGGTGATGACGTGCTCAGACGGTTGGACGGCGAACGCCTGTTCGAGTTCTGCAATATCGAGATCGGCATTGAGAAGGTTGTCGAAAATCCGAGGATATGCGGATCCCTTTCTGAATTGTCTGTCACCCTCAGAGAGCCGCTCATGCATCTGGCTATCGAGTGGGGTTTATCGCTCGCTGACCGTCAGACAGCGCGTTGCTGGTATATACTGGCGGCTAGACTCGCCGGTTCCTACGATCGGCTTTCCATGCAACAACTGGAGTCTGAATATGATCAGACAGTTCGTTCAAAGGAGTATCAGCGAAATGTTGCCGTGTGTTTCGCCGGATTGTGTCTGGCAGAACAGGCGGGGACGTCAGTAGATGCTAATATATGGAATTTGCGGTATTGGATGGCGGATTATGCTACAGATCATAATGGTATTTCGGTTTCATTTGAACAGGCAGAGAGGGACAGCGTGGTGAGCATCTCTGGAGCGGTTCGTCAGGCTCTGCAGTCGGACGCGCCCGCTGATGAACAGATCAGTCTGCTGGCTGATATCGGGTGGGGCGTATGCCAAACGGTCTCGTCCAGAGCTGCTACCATGGGCGAGAACGGTGCTGATGCCGCGTATTGTGATCTCGCTGCTCTCGCTCGGGTTGTCACGAGTTATGTTGAGGGACAGCAGTGCCTCCCTACCATACTTGCAGACCAGCCACGGCGGGAAAAGGCAATGGCAACCCTCGCCGCCAGTGGCGCGAGAGGGAAGCAAATCTGCCTTACTTTAATGAATCAAAGTCTGTACATGGCCGAGCCGGTCCGTTCAGAAATCATGGAGGCAGGGATCGACGGTCTGGTTGCCGGCATGCCGGCGAGAACACAGGCAGAAGCAATCATCGGGTTAATGCATGATCCTGATAGCGGATGGTCTCCTGCGCTCGATATCTATATCCGTGAGCATCCAGCCAGCATGAATCCGGAGATGTACGCGATCGTTTTGGCTGACCTCGACCTGCAGGCAGGGTTAACCGTGAGTTTCAGCCTGCTTCTCTTTGACCCGTGTGTAAGTGATGGTTTTGGGGATTGGTTTATGGCCAGCCCGGTAGTCGATACCTGGTGTACAACCTGTAAACAGACTCTAACGTCCTGGTCAGCATCATTGGAAGTATTGCCTCCGGCGCTGCTGGAAGTATCTCTGGCACAGGTCGAGACCGTCGCCGAACGGTGTTCGTGCGAGGCGGAACGCTGGCGTATGCTGACGGTTAGAGGAGCATTTGCTACCGGCAGATATTTTGAGGCAGCGCAGCTCATGGACAGGAATCCGGAAGGTATGCGTGAACACGATTATGTCTACGCTGCCGCGATCCGGATGCGATTGACTCCCGAACAGATTGATCAACTGGATGATCCTGCTCAACCGGCAGAATTATTGGCTCGAGGGAGAAAGACCTACGAACGCATCCATCTGGGATTTCCCCCGATTCTGGAATACCTCGATCTGCTCATGATGCAGTCTGACTGGCATGAGGCAACTACAAGGCTTGTGGAGGTGTTCAATAATTTTTACGACCATGACTGGGCGAAGTATATGGGCAGAGGGGATATAGCGAGAACAGCCCTGGAATATCTGCTGAAATGGCAGTATTACGGTTTTTTGACCGAAGCCTGGAATAAGCTCACACCATCCGCGCGTCGGCATCTGGAGCAGTTGCTCATGGGGAGAGTCAGCGGAGCACAGGGTGAATCACGGTATGCCGCAATGCTGGCCAATCAAGCCTGGAATATCAACCTGGGTCTGCGCGATCTGCCACCTGTACCGGAACAGGTGCCAGAGTATGCAGAGCTAGCCGAAGGAATCTGCCGGGAGCCATCCACTGAAATGCTGGTCTGGCTCTGGCGGGCACATGCCCGGTCAGAGCATGAGGAGGAACGGGCACGGCAGTATCTGGAGCAAGCAGTTACACACAAAGCATCCTCGGATCAGGACCGCTGCTGTCAGGCAGGAGCTATCCTGCACCTGAGTGATCTGCCCGCAGACCGGGAGCTCGGCAAGCTCCTGCTCGAAGCGGCAGTGGAACGCGGCAATTTTGATTTTGTGCAATGGGCTTCGAGACAGAATCCGGACTGGCGGAACCATCTTGACTCTGAGGCTTTTCTGCGTGCGTCATTGTGTCTGCCTGATACTTCCCAGGGATATCTCGCCTATCAGTTTTTGCATACCGCAGTTAATCTAACATCGGAACAGGGCGTCTCGGTCGCGGTCGACCAGATCAGATGCTGCGGCTATCTCGCGCACATGTTGTGCCCGCAGGATAACCGCAAATTATCGCCGCATCTCAGAGAACAATTAACATTTGCAGCGGGTAATGCCCATAAGCAGGAGGCAATCCGGGCAGTTGGCACGCAGCTTTTTCCGGAGGAAGACTGGTCAACGGAATCAGCGGCTGTCCCATGAGCTTCATAATGATTGTTGCATTTTATTTTTTTTGGTATACTTATTGACCTGATTTGATTGATTTGCACGCATCAGGGAAACGGTTTCGTGATTTTATCAAAAAAAGATACAGAATAGCCAATATTTTGTATCTTTTTGTTTTTATTAATTGACATTATATGCAGCATTATCTATTATATATATAGAATATCTATAATAATTAGTATAAAATATATGTTTTATCAATCATAAATTATGCAACATCTACCATTGATTAAGGAGTAAAAGATAGCTATACTATATAGATATATCCTAAGCAGTTAAGAAGCTCTGAATTGAGGACGACCGTAGAAGCAGACGTCTATTTTCTAATGGAGCAGTGCACCTATGGCAGGAGATAGAGAAACGTTGGGTGAGTTTTTGGAAGCATTGCCGCAGTTTCCCGAGCGGGAGCGTGTGATAGCATACCTGAAAGCAAGGCTTGAGGCATGGGTAGCAGAAACAGAAGCAGCAGGAGGCGCTGAGGATAAGGCCAAACCACCATTTCACCCTGAGCATCTGAGTCCAGCCCAGATTGATCATCTCGGCAACCCGCAGGAATCGGGACGTAGCAACCTCGCAGAACAGGTAGAACTCGGCCGGCAGATCGCCGGCGAAGCCATGGGCGCTTTCTGCCGCGAACTTATCGATTTGCAGCTCGCTGCAGTCATGGATCTGGTAAGAAATGAACCGAACCGAGTGCCGGATATGAACGCAATCGGGGCAGTGATCGCCCGTGGAATAGAGACATTTTTCCAGGATCTGAGACTGGATGTGCCGGCAGCCGGGCAGACACGCACACGGCAGCTCGGCGCAGCCCTGCTGCAGGCAGAGGTTATGCAGGGTGTCACGCTGGAAAGACTTCTGAAGGCGCTTACGTCTGGTCAGCCACAAACAGCCGGCATCGAACATGTATTAACCCCGTTTGCAGCTAACGGTTATCAGGGTTCGGTTATCGACATGCTTCCCGGCCGGATCGGCGAGATGACAGCCGGTCTTCAGTTCGAGGCTGGAACACCGCTGGCTGAGCAGCTCTACGAGTTGAGCGATCTGATGCTGTCCATGATCATGTCACTCCGGGAGCGTATTGCTGCCGTAGCATCCCAAGATACGAACAAATATGGCAATCAGGCAATCAAACTCGGGCATGGCGTCCGGATGCTGACGGGGACATCTCTGGCTGAGTATGACCCGGATGCACCTCCGTATAACCTGGATTCAAGGGATGCTACAGACTACGAAGGTAATCTGCTTGCCCTGCTGATCACAGCTTATAATCGTTTGCTTGTAGCTGAAGAGGCAGCCCGGAAGGCTGAGGGTGGTGGTGAACAAAAAGAAGCAGCCGAAAAACTAGCTACTATTCAAGCAGACGGGAAAAAGTTATTGGAGCGTTTGCGAAAGTTAAGACCTGAACAGGTATCAGTCATAGTGGGT
>JAKQHK010000104.1 GCA_029573015.1 bacterium | reverse complement strand
GATCAAGAATGCGGCATCCGAACCGCATGTAGCGAACCTCGAGGAATCGCTCGTCCGCATGGGAGTACAGATCGAAGGCATCGGCACTCATACCTTGCGCGTCACTGGCAGGAAGACGCTTGCCGGTGTCGATATTACTGTCATCCCCGACCAGCTGGAAATCGGCAGTTTCGCTGTGGCGGCGGCAGTCACTGGCGGGGAATTGCGCTTGCAACCGGTAGCACAAGACCTGCTCGACCCGATTCTGCTGAAATTCAATGATATCGGCGTACGATATACGCTTGGTGATGATTCTTTACAGATCCATCCGTCGACCAGCCTGCGTCCTTTTTCTTTGACAACAAACATCTGGCCGGGATTCCCTACGGATCTGCAGGCACCGTTTGCGGTGCTGGCTACCCAGTGCTTGGGTAACAGCATGATTCATGACTGGATGTATGAAGCGAGATTGTTTTATATAGACAAGCTTATAGCCATGGGCGCTGATATCACGCTCTGCGATCCGCACCGGATAATTGTTTCTGGAAAAACGGTATTGCACGGCAAGGAGATCGAAAGCCCTGATATCAGGGCAGGCATGGCGCTGGTCATCGCCGCGCTCGCTGCCCAGGGGAAAAGTGTCATCAACCGCATCGAGCTGGTAGACCGGGGATATCTGGAAGTGGAAAAGCGTTTGTGTGCGGTCGGTGCTGCTATACAGCGCATTGATACCTAATCAGGTGCTACCATTTATGTTCAAAAAAAGAATCGGCATAGATCTGGGAACGGCAAATGTCCTGGTGTTCGTCAGCGGCAGGGGTATAGTGATCAATGAGCCCTCGGTTGTGGCGATTTCTGATGATAATAAAATATTGGCTGTGGGTCGCGAAGCCAAGGAAATGCTCGGGAAAACCCCGGGATCGATCACTGCCTGCCGTCCAATGCGGGATGGCGTGATTGCTGATTATGTCGTTACCGAAGCCATGCTCAGCTATTTCATCAATAAAGTCTACGGCAGCTTTCGGTTGTTCCGGCCCGAGGTGATGCTGTGCGTTCCTTCGGGAGTGACCAGTACAGAACGCCGGGCGGTGCTCGATGCAGCCATTCAGGCTGGTGCCCGGGCGGCGTATCTTATCGAGGAGCCGCTGGCAGCAGCGATCGGTGCCGGCATTCCCATTGCCCAGCCGAGCGGATCGATGATCATCGATGTGGGCGGCGGAACTTGCGGGGTGGCAGTTATATCTCTTGGTGGTGTAGTGGTCAGTAAATCTGTCCGCATCGGTGGCAACAAGTTTGACGAGGCGATCGCCGCCTATGTGCGCAAGAAGCATAACCTCATGATCGGCGAGCAGACCGCCGAGGAAATCAAGATCCAGATAGGCAGCGCCATCGAGCTGGAGCAGGAATCACACATGGAAGTCCGCGGTCGGGATCTGCTTGCCGGACTGCCCAAGACCATCAGCGTCTCGACCAATGAGGTAGTGGAAGCCATTTCCCAGCCGTTATCCTCAATTATCACCACCATCCGCGCTGTCCTCGAACAGACGCCGCCGGAGCTGGCCTCGGATATCGTTGATAAAGGCATCGTCCTGAGCGGCGGCGGCGCACTGCTCGCCAATCTCGACCAGCTCGTCATGGATGCGACCCAGGTGTCATGCTACATAGCCGAGGATCCGCTGCTCTGTGTGGCAAGAGGCACAGGTATCGCCCTGGAGCATCTGGATGCCTATAAAAAAGCAGTTCTCGGCAGCAGGTAAACATGTTTTTCTTATCAGGCAGGGTAGCCGGAAATGATTGCAGTGAGTATCATTATCGTATATTTGTTGTTAATTGCCCTCGGGCTTTTTTTTATCGGTTATTTTTTTCTGCGTCTCATCTCCTCGATCATCTCCAACCACTACGGCGCGCCCTACGTGCCGCTCGAGGATGAGCTTGTGGAATGCATGCTCAGCATGGCGCAGTTGCACCCCGGCGACGTTGTTTATGATCTCGGATGCGGCGACGGCCGCATCCTTTTCCGGGCGGTTGCGGATCATCAGGTAATCGCGCGGGGATATGAGATTAGTTATTATCCGTATCTGTTATGCAGGCTGCGCATGCTCGGCAACCCGCGCTTAGCCAGACAGATGACTGTTGAGCGAAAAGATTTTTTTACTAGTAACATAAGCGATGCTAGGGCAGTCCTGCTTTATCAGCATCCGGATGTCTTGAAAAAACTGGCGACGAAGCTGCGGACGGAACTGCAGCCCGGGAGCTGTATCGTTTCAGCCCGTTATCCGCTGCCAGGCTGGAAGCCAGAACAGGAAGATACTAGTGGCAAGTATCCTTTGTATATGTATCGCGTTGGATCTGCCGGTTGATATATTTTACGGAGATAAGGATCACGTATGAAAGTTGCGCTCGTACATGATTATCTCAACCAGTGGGGAGGGGCAGAGGAAGTCCTGCTCGCCTTTCACGAGTTGTTTCCGGATGCGCCGATATATACCCTGTTTTATGATGAAAAATTGCCATTGGGCGAGAAGACAGATGAACAGCAGGATCAGGGTGGTACTCTGCCCATCACCGATATCCCCAGGGAGCTGGTCCGGCCATCCGGTTTGCAGAAATTACCCAAGTGGTTGCGGAACAGCCGTTTACTCATGCCTGTCTATCCCACCTCCATCGAGATGCTCGATCTGTCTGCCTATGACCTGATAGTATCTGACAGTAGTTCCTATGCCAAAGGTGTTATAACGCGGCCGGATACGGTGCATATCTGCTATCTGCATACTCCGACCCGGTATCTCTGGGATTATCACGAACGCTACCTCGCGGAGCAGAAGATTGGCTGGTTCAAGAAAACTTTGATCGTGCCCATGCTCAGTTTCCTGCGCGTCTGGGATTGCTGGGCTGCTGACCGGGTTGATTTTTTTATCGCCAATTCCGAGAATGTCCGGGACCGTATCCGGAAATACTATAACCGCGATGCTACGGTGATCTATCCGCCCATCGATGTCCAGGGGAGGAAGGAAGAAGTAGCCAGACAGCTAATATGCCGTGAGACAAAAGAGATTTATGACGGCACGGAATCCTTCGATAATTATTATTTATTCGTCGGGCGGTTATCAGCCTACAAGCGGGTTGATCTTGCCATTGAAGCATGCAATCGCCTCCAGCTTCCGCTCATGGTCGTGAATACCGGCAGGGAAGAGGAAGCCCTGAGGGAGCAGGCGTGGAGTACGGTCCGGTTTGCCGGGCATGTCACCCGGGAGGAACTCGCAGATATCTATCGCCACTGCAAGGCGCTTATAATGCCCGGTCTCGAGGATTTCGGCATGGTGATGGTGGAAGCCATGTCCTATGGCAAGCCGGTGATAGCCTTCGAAGGAGGAGGAGCGTTGGAAATCGTCAAGCCGGGGATGAACGGAGAATTTTTCCGCAAGGAAACGCCTCGGTCGCTTATGGATACTATCCGCATTTTCGAACAGAAATGGCAGAATGGCGCCTATCTGCCGGTTGAGATTCACAGTAGCGTGGAACGCTTTGACCGGAGCGAGTTTGTTAAGCAGATACGATCATTTATTGAAAAGCATACTACGATATCTAAATAATACACGCCCAGGTGTTACTCTGTAACAGCAGCTTTACCTGAGGAGTATTGCTGGAAATCAGAGTATCTGAAGACCATCTGAATCACTGTAATTGCAGATCAATCAATGTTAAAAAAAATTCTTGGTGTGAAAATCACTTTTGTAACGCTTGCTGAGGCGCTCGGCATGATCGGGGAGTGGCTTTCTTCTCATGAAAGGAAACAACACTATATTGTTACTCCCAATCCTGAAATCCTCGTCCAGTCACGCAAGGACGTACAGCTTCGCGATACACTTAATAGTGCTGATCTCGCGATAGCGGACGGCGTGGGCTTGCGATTGGCTTGTGGCTTGCAGCGAGGATGTCCGCGCTTGACCGGGGTAGATCTGATGCAGGCCCTCTGCGCGCAAGCAGCAGTTCGTAAATGGCGCATCTTTCTGCTTGGTGGAAGCGAGGGAGTAGCAGCACAGCTAAAGGATTTGTTAGAACAGCAGTATCCCGGCATCAGGATCGCCGGAGCGTTTGCCGGGGATGCCCAGCCGACTGGGGACGCTGAGACCCATACCCAGCTTGCCACAGTTGGCGGAATGATTGACCTGCTCTTCGTTGCCTATGGCGCGCCCAGACAGGAAGCCTGGATTTCACGCAATCTCCCCCGGCTTCTGCAGGTGCGCGTGGCTATGGCAGTAGGAGGATCATTTGATTATCTAACCGGCCGGATACGCCGGGCGCCTGTCTGGATGAGGCGTTTTGGTCTGGAGTGGTTGTTCAGGCTAGGAAGCGAACCATGGCGCTGGCGGCGCATGCTGCGGCTTCCGTATTTTGTCTGGTTGTTGATTCTGGATAAACTATCCCGGCGTCGAATTAGCAGAGGAGAAGCTGATGAAAATAGGTATTGATGCGTCCCGCGCCAATCTGGAAAAAAGAAGCGGCATTGAAAATTATTCCCTGCAGATAATAAAAACACTCATCGGCATCGATAAAAGTAATGAATATATTCTCTATATGAGGGAAGCTCCCATTCGTGAGCTGCAGGATCTGCCCCCAAACGTTACCATCAAGGTTTTGGAAGATACAGGGTGGTATCGGCTGGCGCGTAAGTATTTCAGACTGCCGCAGTTCTGGACCCACCGGCTGCTGGCACGGGAATTACGGAATAACCCGGTTGATGTGCTGTTCGTGCCGGGACATGTCTTGCCGCGCGGGTATACGGGGAAAAGTGTTGTGATCATCCATGATGTTGCCTATGAACTGGTTCCCGAGGTGTACAGTTTTATTCAGCGTGCGTATCTGCGCTGGAGTACCCGGCAGGCGCTTACCCGGGCCACACGGGTGGTGACGGTTTCGGAAAAGACGAGACAGGATCTCGTTACCTACTATCAGGCTGATGCGGACAGAATTCAGGTCTGCTATCCCGGTTATAACTCTGGGCTATACAGACCGGCGGATACGGATATCATTCAGGCTGCCCGGCGGAAGTACGGACTTGATAAACCGTATATCTGTTTTGTCGGAACTATCGCTCCGAAAAAAGGTTTACAGACGCTCATCGAAGCGTTTGCCCTTTTTCTCAATGAAAAATATAATGCTCAACTTGAGGCTGCCCTGGAGGATGCGCTTGCGGTTCCATCAACCGGAAAGGAAAAGGATTTTTCTATCATCAGTCCGGATATCCATCTAGTTCTAATCGGCAAGGGGACACCGGAGTATGTGCGCGAGATGAAACAGAAAGCAGAATCCTCTCTGGTGAGTGATCGGGTTCACTTCCTCGGATATGTGGAAGATGACGAGCTGGTTGCTTTGCTTTCTGGGGCACTTATATATGTGCAGCCTTCGCTCTACGAAGGATTCGGTATCCCGGTCATCGAAGCCATGGCATGCGGCATACCGGTAATATCTACGGATGCGGGTGCGCTGCTGGAAGTCGTTGCCGACGCAGGACTGGTGTGTACGGCGCAGGACAGCACTAGTTTGAAAGATGCCCTTGTCGAGCTGATCAGCAACGACAAGAAGCGAAACGAGATGAAAAAAGCCGGCTTGAAGCGCAGCCAGGCGTTTTCCTGGAAACGGACTGCCCAAGACATAAAAACTATTTTTGAGCAAATATCCGGAGCTTCTTGACTTTCCTCCGGTTTATTTTTAAGCTGTTACATATGATCAAAAGATTATAATTCTGAAGGAGGCAGGGAATCATGCCATCAGAAAAGGATATTGCTGCCTGGCGTGCCGGTTACGAGAAGCAGCTGGCAGGCTGGACAGAAAATTATACAAGTGTCAATGAGCATTTTGGCAACCTGATCCGTAAAAGCTGGGCGAAAACCGCCTATGTCGCACGCGTATCCCATTTTAATCCGGCAGAAATGCTGATCTGCCCGCCGCATTCAGCACTCAATATGGGACCGACTCAGGAGCATCGCGATGACTACGGTACGGGCTTGTTCGAGGGATCGAGTGCCGAACCGGTCGTAGATGCCTCGGGTGCAATAACAGCTATCAATGTTATCCTCCAGCAGCCAAGGCTTGAACGCCTGAAACGTTCCCTGCAGGCGCGTGGCTATCAGCTGCCAGTCTCCCTCGAGCAGTTTGCCCAGTCGGCTCTGGATATCGTAGCAATACATGGCGCTTCGGTAGTCACGACTGACGACGGCAAACCGACGCGGGCGTATCTCAGACCATCTGCCGGTCCGGGTGTCGGGACCTGGGGGGTCAGTTTTAAGCCGGGCTATTTCATCGAAGCGAGCAATCTTACATTTCGCTGGGGACACTATTTCCCGGATGCACAGCGTATTTATGAAGAAACCGGCGCGAACGTCTGCATAACCGGTGCCCAGCGTCTGTTCCCCATCACAGGCAAGCACGCATCAAATTACGGTGCTGCTGCCTCAGAGGGTAATCTTGCCCGGGCAATGCAGTACGATGAGTTGATTTATCTCGCCCCCTATGTTATCAAAAATGGAGCTATCGAAGGGGGTATACAAAGTCTAGATGCTCTATTGAAATACGGCGTACTTGCCGATGGACCGGGAGAAGAAGTTTTCGGCATCCACAAAGATGGCAATACTATTATTTATC
>JAKQHK010000095.1 GCA_029573015.1 bacterium | reverse complement strand
AGCGACATGCTCGGAGCCCAGGTCCAGTCAGCCCTTGCTTCCTTGCTTGATCGTGAGGCAGTTTTTTATGGTCAGACGCTTGCCGGGGAGTACGCGCTCATGGCTCGTCTGTACATGGAGCGCTACGGTTTGACGCTGGAGGATCTGGCGCGCGTCAGCTTCAAGAATCATGCCAATGCGCTCCTCAATCCGGTGGCACAGTTTCAGTTTAACCTCCCTTTGGATCAGATCATGGCCAGTCCGGAGGTCGCCAGTCCCCTGCGGGTTCTGGACGCGGCTTCCATCTGTGACGGGGCTGCTGCGCTGGTCATGGAACGCGGCGACAAGCGCCGGAAAGGGGTGCATCTCGTGGGCTATGGGTACGGAAGCACTCAGCGCTCGCTGGCTGACCGGGCAGATTTGACCGGATTTGCATCCACCCAGCAGGCTGCCGCTCTTGCCTATGATATGGCTGGCATCAATGCCCGGGATATCGGCTTTGCAGAAGTGCATGACATATTTACCATCAGCGAAGTTATGGCACTCGAGGATCTGGGTCTGGTCACAACCGGGGAAGCGGTTAAGGCAGTGCGGGCGGATGACTGCCGGCTCAAAGGCAAAATTCCTGTCAATCCGTCCGGAGGGTTGAAAGCCTGCGGGCATGCCTGCGGAGGAACCGGTGTACGTCAGGCAATAGAAGTATATATCCAGTTATCCAGAGAAGCAGGCAAGCGGCAGGTGCGATCGGCATCCTATGGATTGACCCAGGCCCTCACCGGCAATGGATGCGAAAGTATGGTTTGCATTTTTCAAGCAGTTTAGTCTTTTCCTGAGGAGCAGCTATGCAGCGTAACAATGTTCCGGATGACTGGCGTCGAAAAAAAGATCACTATCACCTGAAAGGGATAATCTGTCACTCCTGCGGCCGGGGTTTTATCGGGCAGCGGCTTGTTTGTCCGCAGTGCGGGTCAGATGCCACACTGGAAGCAAGCCAGTACTTTGGCACTGGCAGGGTGATCAGTTATACGGCTATCTATGATCCGCCAGCGGAATTCAGCAAATACCGCCCCTACATCATGGCGCTCGTGGAGCTGGAACACCGGACCCTGTTCCTGAGCCAGCTCGTAGATGTGCCGCCGGAAGCGGTGCGGATCGGCATGCGCGTGGAAACAGTTTTCCGGAAGGTATACGTTGATGGCGCAGAGGGATTGATTGAGTACGGGACCAAATTTCGTCCGGTGCTGGCAGAAGCGTCGACAGAATCTGTTTAACTATTTAGAACAGAGAAGTATGTCCAAGGTTCGCAGTATACAACAGGCAGTACGTTTGATACAGGACGGAATGCAGGTAGGTATCGGGGAGTTTTCCTATCAGAATCCGCCTATGACGGTTGTTCGGGAAATTATCAAACAGAAAAAAAAGAATCTGACGATTATTTCCGGACCGACCTCCGGACTGGCAACGGATATGCTCATCGGCGCCGGTTGCGTGAGAAAAGTGGTAACCGCTTGTGTTGCCTTTGAACAGGTAGCTGGCATCGCTCCGGCGTTCAGGCAGGCATGCGAACAGGGAAAGCTGCAGGTCTGGGAATGTGATGAATGCATCTGGCAGCTCGGCTTGCAGGCAAGCGCCTGGGGCATGCCGTTCATGCTCTGGCAGGGAGGAGTAGGTTCTGATATCCCGAAACTGAATCCTGATCTGCGGCTCGTGCAAGTGGATGCGCATGGCAACGTACGGGCTGCCTCCGGGAAACGGCAGCAGCACAAACAAGGTACGCAATCCCTGGTCTATGTCCAGATACCGGCTATCCGGCCGGATATCACTTTTATCCATGCCGCGGCCGGAGATGCAGCCGGTACTGTCCAGTACCCCCGTCAGCGTTATCTCGGCCGGACATTTAACGAAGCCCTGCTCGCCCGGGCGACTCACGGACCGGTGATCGCTACGGTTGAGCGTTTGATCAGTGCCGAACAGACACAAAAACACCCGGAATTAACTGTCCTTCGGGACGCTATGGTCATAGAAGCAGTTGATGGCGCCCGACCGGGAGGATGCAATGGGGTGTATCCGCCTGATCTGGAAGCATATCGCGCCTACGTTCGCACTTGTTTGAACAAAAGGAAGGTAAAGCATAATGATGCATAAAATCGGAAAAAAAGCCCAGAAAAAATATCGCAAGGAAGTACTGGAACGCAGTGCGATTGGCATTATCCTTGTCCTGTTTGCCCTGATGACCTACGGACTTTTTTTTCTGGCAAACCGGGGTCAGTCTGCCAAAAGCCGGGAAACAGATGCTATTCCCGAGCAACTTATGGAAAGTTACGGCATGGCGCCGGAAGCAGACTCCTTAGCTGTTAGTCCAGACCCGGCTCCTGCTGAAGCGGTTGCTTCTGGAGTTACCGACGGGACTGTGCTCGGGGATGAAAGCACGTCTGAGGTTTCCGAGGAGACATCCCAGCCACAGGAAACGACCCCACCAGTACTGACAGCAGCCGCCATCACCATCACCCTGTTGAATGGCAATGGCGTGAGCGGTGTCGCTGGTTCGATTGCCGACCGGCTCAGCGAAGCCGGCTTTCAGGTGAAGACGGACAATGCCGAGAACTGGGAGTATGGAGCGAACGAAATCTTTTTTACAACTGAAAACCGGGAAAAGGCAGAAATGGTTTTAGCCCAGTACGCTTATGCTGGTTGGATAATACACGAGGAACAGTATCTCGGGCAGGAGACAGATATCCTGATTATTCTCGGCAGTGACTATTCAGAACTATAGGATTGTGTGGTTATGAAACAGTCAGTTAATTATAACCTGGCGCAGTTATTAACCTGTGTGCTGGCGCGCGACTTGGAAAATACTGACATCGTCGCCTACGGATTGCATGCGGAGCTCGGGCTCGGCGCAGCACTGCTCGCCCAAATGCTTCATGCACCTTATCTGCGTATTCGCCATGGCCTGCGGGCTGGGAGCGGTTTGCCACTGTCTGCCCCTGCCTGGTCAGAACGGATGCATCAGGGTTGGAAGCAGGTTGACTACTGGGAGGAGCATCCGGACATGCTGCTCTGGGGGAATCCCGCCAGTCCGGAAACATTCAGCACAGTTTTTTTCATCGGAGGCATGCAGATCGATCAGTGGGGAGCGACCAACCTGATTGGCATCCGCAATCGGGTTCGTTCTACCAAGCAGAACGCAGCAGGGAGTCCGTACGCAGTGCGTGGGCCGGGTAGTGTCGGCACGCCCAGTGCGGCGTTTTTCTGTAAAAAATATTATATCTTTTCTCTAATGCACACGCCCAAAGTATTCGTGCCGGAAGTTGACTATGTGAGCGTGCCGGGCACGAACCGCCTGCAGGAGCTGGGCTATCTGGACAAGCGTCCCCGTCTGTGTGTTACCCCCCTGGGAGTTTTTGACTGGGATACCCGTGACGGCCGTATGCAGATCCGCTCCCTGCATCCGGGGGTTTCCCTGGAAACGGTGGTTGCGCAAACCGGGTTTAATCTGCAGATTCCTGCCAGGATTCCTGTGACTGCCCTGCCGACCAAAAAGGAAATTGTCCAGCTATCCCGGCTTGATCAGCAGGGAGCATTTGAACGTCTGCATGAAAAAATGACCCATTCGTAAACCGTTAAGGAGTTGCAAGCGTGACCGAATTTGTCAGCCTGAAAAAAGCACTTACCCGGATACAACCCGGAGATACGATTGTATTTGGAGGTTTTCAAACCAATCGTGCTCCGGTGGCGTTTGTCCAGGCGCTTGCGAGAAAACGCACTCCGCTTCGTCTGTCGGTGCTCTCCTTCCCGAATCCGTTGCCGCTTACCCTGCTGCATGCCGCCGGCCAGGTGGCTTCGCTTCAGAGCAGTTTTAATGGCGTAGTCCTAGAAAATGGCTTTACCGTACCGCGACGCATCCGGCAGGCTATAGAAACCGGTCAGATTGCCTGGCAGGAAAGCGATGTCTACGCCATGATCCAGGGTCTGCGGGCAGGGGCACAGGGATTGCCTTTCATGCCTGCTCCGGGTCTGGCTGAGAGCGCGTATGCTGAAAAAAACCGGTATCAATCTGTGAAGTCTCCGTATGATGGTGGTTCTATACTGGTCGTTCCTCCCCTGCGACCGGATGTGGCAGTGCTGCATGTGCAGCAGGCTGACAGACAGGGCAATGTCTGGATAGCCGATCCACTCAACGACCAGTTGCTGGCTCAGGCTGCCCGCCGGGTGATCGTCAGCTGCGAGGAGATCGTTGAAAGAATATCCCAACCCACCATCGCGGCAGTGTATCTTGATTGCATTGTCCATCTGCCGCAGGGAGCCGTACCGACAAGCTGTGCCGGCCATTATGCGCAGGACGATGCCCGTCTCCATGCTTTGCTTACTTCCTGATCTAATGTTGCGTGTATCATGCATTATTTTTTCTGGGCTGTCTGGATTCTGGTTATCACGGTTCTGCTCAATGTGAGTCAGAAGCTTGCCAGCCGCTATCTGGTTACTGAATATGCCAGCTATGTGTTGTTCACGTTTCTGGCTATGGCGCCGTTTGTTCCTCTCTATGCGCTGACCGGCAGACTGGAGCCGGTTGGCACTGCCTGGTTCCCGGTGATCATGCAGAGCATAACCTATTTTACGGGTGCACTGTTTCTCTACTATGCAATTTTTAATCTGGATATTTCTATCGTTAGTTCCCTGACGCCCCTCAAGCTGATTTTTTCACCACTCTTGGCTTTTATTTTTCTGGGCGAATCCTATCCTTTCTCAGTCTATGGGCTTATGGCGGTACTCAGCATCGGGGCGCTGTTTGTAGCGTATGATGAAAAGACGAGCTATCGGGCTTTTTTCCAGCCGGGCGTGCTGGCAGTGCTGGTTGCTGAATGCATTTTTGCTTTTTCCGACATTTATACTGCTCTGGCTGTCCGGTCAGTCGGTGTGGCTACGGCCCTCATCTGGCAGGGTATCATCGCCACCGGCTGTGCCTGTTGTTTCGGCCTGTTCTGCAAACCCAGGCAGCAGTTGACGCCAGCCCGGATGAACACGTTGCTGCTTATGGGTTTTCTCGGCTTTCTGCTAACCATCGGTTTCGGCTCGGCATTTGTCCAGAATGTCACGATAACTAATTCCATCGCCATGCTTGGCGGACCGGCAGTGCTGCTAACCGGAAGTATTCTTTCACGGCTTCGACCTGAATTACTTGAGCATCATCCCGGCCGGGTATACCGTATCCGGTTTCTGGGGTCAGGCATCATGTATACGGCGGCGATCGGTATCGTTATTATTACAGGGAATTAGCCAGCAACATGGAATACAGCAAGCAGGAAAAAATCGATTATTTGCTCTATCTGCTCAGCCAGTACGTCAGGGATGCTGACCGGGTCAGTACCGGGGTGGCTTCATTCGTTCCCATGACCGCTATCCTGCTTGCCCAGGCGATGCATGCACCGCGTGCCTGCTATCTGAATTGCCTCGGGGCGGTGAATCCGCGTTATGAGCAGCTCGGCAATACCTCCGAAGAGGCTGGTGCTGTCATGGGTCAGGACAGTTTTCTCTCGTTGCCGGCACTGTTTGACATGGGGGCACGCGGAGACATCGATGTCATGTTTTTTTCTGCCCCACAGATGGATGCACAGGGAAGGATCAATTTAACAGGTATTGGTACGTATGAGCACCCCAAGGTCAAATTTCCCGGACCGGCTGGGTCAGGCTTGATGCTTGCTCGGGTGAAACGACCAGTACTGTATCACTTCAAACACAGCCGGCAGGTGCTGGTAAAAAAAGTTGATTTCAGTACTGCTCAGGCAGTACACTTACCTACTGTCCCACTGGTTACTGATCTGGCGGTCTTCCATCTGCAGGCAGGGGGAAAACCGCTGCTCGTACAGGTACACCCCTGGAGCTCGCCAGACGAGGTAGCGGCAATGACCGGTTTTACTTTTAAAACAGGTAAGCCAGAGATTGAGGTGTCTCCTGCCAGATTGCGCAAAGCCAGTGAGGTGTTGAACAGACTGGATGCACGCGGCAGGCGTTATGCCGTCGCATTGGGAGATCGACATGCAGAAGCGTCGTGATACAATGCAATATAAACAGGTGTATACGTCGGATGCGGCAGCCCGACCAATGCGGGCACGGTACAACCGATGGCTGCAGCTTTGTGGCTATGGCGTTTTGTTTCTTGGCGTTTGTAGTGTATTCGGCCTGACCTTGTATTATTCCGGGAATCTGGAAGCAGACCGCCAGTACCTCGATGCCTGGGCATCCCGGGTGCAGAGCGCGGCTCCACAGTCGCATGGCGGCGTCCTGTCGTTGGAAGCGCTTGTCCTGTCGGGCGAGTCGTCCGCAGAGTATCTCGCAGAAGATCTCGACAATCCCAAAGATTTTATCATTGACCGGCAGGATTTTCTCTATGTGAGCGAATACGATCAGGGAAGCATTCTGCTGATCAGGGAGACCGGATCGATCCAAACATGGGTTGAGGGAATAGCTCATCCTGCTGGTATGACGATTGATCAGAATGGCGATATTATTGTCGCGGCAATCGACAGAGCCTATCGGATTCAGCCGGATGGTACAGCAACCATTATGATTGATAAGGGATTGTTCGGAGTACGCGATGTGTACAGCAGCGGCAGCGGAAAAATATTTTTTACCGACCTTGACAAAAAAACCATGTATGAAGCCTTGCCCGCCGGAGGCGTCAAAGCCATGGTTGCAGATTTGCAGGGGTTGTCGGATGATTGTTTCCGCCTGCTGCTCGTCACAAAAAATGATACCATCTATCTGCAGGATCGAACCGCTCAAACTGTTTTGGGCATACAAAACCAGCAGGAAGTAACCATAGTGGCAGAAGGTATAGCGGGTGTGATTACTCTTGGACCGGAAGAGCAGATCTGGATCGTGGATCGAGGATATATGGCGCGGCTAAGCGAGCCAGAGGTTCGCTATCCTCTACCGATTGCCGTTGAGCCACAGGTAGCCAAGTTTGATTCTCAGGGACGGCTTGTCATCCTGACTGCTGAACAGGACATCGTCCGCATCCAGTGGGAGCTATAACAGTTCATTCGTCATGTGCAAAGGAGGCAATTATGCCGGCAACACAGGAAAAAAAATTTAAAAAAATTCTTATTGCCAACCGCGGGGAAATAGCGGTACGGGCAATCCGTGCCTGCCGGGAGCTGGATATCAGGGTGGGGGTGATCTATTCGCGGGCTGATGCCAATGCGCTTCCGGTCAAGCTCGCGGATGAGGCTTATTTCCTTGACAGGGAAAGCGATATTGATGCCTATCTTGATCAGGAGCTTATCGTCGATACGGCGGTGATCCATCATTTTGATGCTATTTATCCCGGCTATGGTTTCCTGGCAGAAAATGCCCGGTTTGCCGCTCTATGCGAGAAGCACGGAGTCACGTTTATCGGGCCAAGCAGTACTGTCCTGGCTGCCATGGGTGACAAGATCGAGGCTAAACGCATCGCTGCTGGGCTCGGTATCCCCTTGGTCCCGGGTACTCATGCCGAATGCGCCACCTGTGAGGAAGGCAAGGCGGAAGCAGCCTCGATTGGGTATCCGGTGGTCATCAAGGCAGCCGGAGGCGGGGGCGGTAGGGGCATTAGAGTAGTGCATGAGGAGGGTGCTTTTGCCAAGCAATTTGCTGAAGCGCAGCGGGAAGCACGGCTGGCATTTGATACTGCCTGTGTCTATGTAGAAAAATTTATTGAAAATCCTCGTCATGTTGAATTTCAAATTTTGGCAGACGTCTATGGTACGATCATCCATCTGGGAGAACGTGACTGCTCTGTCCAGCGGCGGCACCAGAAACTGATCGAGGAAGCGCCCTCCCAGGTCCTGACCGTGAAGAAACGTCAGGAAATCGGGAACCTCGCCAAGAAGCTCATGAAGGAAGTAAAATACACCGGTGCTGCGACCGTGGAGTTTCTCCTTGATTCCCGGAAGAACTACTATTTTATTGAAGTCAATCCCCGGGTGCAGGTGGAACACGGAGTAACCGAATTGGTTACCGGTGTTGATATTGTTCAATGGCAGATACGTCTGGCACAGGGCGAGGCATTGACCCTCAAACAGCAGGATATCCAGATACGGGGGTATGCAATCGAGTGCCGCATCAATGCCGAAGATCCAACCCAGGATTTCACGGTGTCATCGGGAGTGATCGAGCAGTATTTACCTCCGGGTGGCAATGGGGTACGGATTTGCGGGGGCATGTATGTTGGGCAGGAAATCTCCTCGCAATTTGACACGCTGCTCGTGAAAATTCTTGCCTGGGCAGAGACCCGGGAAGAAGCGGTGAAACGCATGCAGCGTGCTTTGCGGGAATGCGTCATTGAGGGAGTTCTGACAACCATACCATTCCATCTGACGGTTCTGGATAACAAAAATTTTCTCAAAGGTGAGATAGATACAGATTTTATCACCAAGAACAAGATCAACCAGCAGGTCAGAAAAATGGTGTCCCGGCTAAAAACACCCCGTTTATGGAACGATAATCTCGAGACGCGCCGGAACAGGGAGATAGCTTTGGTGGCTGCGGCTGTGTATAAAAGCTTAAAGGAAGAAATGGGGAGTAGCGGTAACGGAGGCGGTTCTGCCTGGGTGCAGGCTAGCCGGACGAATACTTAATAAGATCAGGTCGTATAGTGGAAATTCAGAATGAAAAATATCCGGCGATAGCAGTTCTGGGTGGCGCCTACAATCCGCCTACGATCGCCTATGAAACCATAATTCAACTCGTGCTGGAAAAACTGCCGGTCGAGCGGCTGTTGCTTATGCCGTATCGTCGGCGAGCATTTGGCAAATTTCTCGCTGCCAGCGCTGAACATCGTCATGCCATGGCTCTGCTGCTCGCGCATAATACTTCAAAGCAGGTCGAAGTATCTGATCTGGAACTCAAGCGTCCGGGGAAAAGCTATACCATCGATACTGTCAACGAATTAAAGAACCTGTATCCAGGGCATAGTATTTACTGGGTGATCGGTACAGATATTCTCTATGAGCTTGCCGACTGGAAAGACATCGATGTCTTGTCCACACAGGTTATTTTTCTGGCTGTAATCCGTCCAGGATATCCGGTGAGCCGTTCCCTCGTCGATAAGTATCATGTGCAGCTGCTCGCTGGTGCCAAGCAGATGCCGGATGTTTCAGCCTCATTAATTCGCCGCCGGCTTGCCCAAGGGCGCAATATCGAAGGACTGCTGCCGGCTGAGATTGGGACATATATCCGTAAGCACCATTTGTATTCTGGTACTGATTCCCTATAATGCATATGTTTTCAGTATGAGGAGCGCAGGGTGAAAGACAAAAACAGCATATTAGCCAATCGAAAAAAAGAACTCTTCAGCCAGGCGAGAGCTGAAGTCCAGCACGAAAAAGGCAAACTTACTGCCCGTGAACGCCTGGACATGCTTCTGGATAAAGGCAGCTTCACCGAACTGGAGGCGTTTGCCCGGTTACGTTCGCATGAGTTCAATCTGCAGGAAAAACAGGTGGATGGCGATGCCGTCGTTACCGGCTACGGGACGATTAGCGGTCGCAAGGTCTATGTATATGCTCAGGATGCCACGGTCATGGGCGGTAGCCTCGGCGAGATCCATGCCAAAAAAATTGTGCATGTGCAGGACCTCTCTCTACAGACCGGCTGCCCGATCATCGGGATTATTGACAGCGGCGGGGCACGCATCCAGGAGGGAGTCAGCAGTCTCGATGGCTATGCGGAGATATTCCAGCGCTGCGTGGCTGCAAGCGGGGTCGTCCCCCAGATCGCGGTGATTGTCGGTCCCTCAGCCGGCGGAGCCTGTTATTCTCCAGCACTCATGGATTTTGTCTTCATGGTTAAGGACATGAGTTACATGTTTATCACCGGCCCCCAGGTCATCAAGCTGGTGACCGGAGAGGAGATTGATTTTGAGAAGCTCGGGGGGGCGATGGTCCATAACCAGACGAGCGGTGTAGCACATTTTGCCATGGCCAACGAGGAGGGCTGTTTCCATTTTGTCAAGAAATTATTGCGTTTTCTGCCTGCCAATAATCTCGAAGATCCTCCCCGTCTGGCACCTGAGGATACTGCTGATCGTATGTGCGAGCGTTTGCTTGAGATCGTTCCGGTTGATTCTACTAAACCGTATGATATGAAAGAAGTTATCGAAGAAATCGTAGACAAGGATTCCTTTTTTGGTTTACAGCGGTTTTATGCCAAGAACGCCATAATTGGCCTGGCCCGTCTGGATGGCTATCCGGTCGGTATCGTAGCCAATCAGCCCAAAGTGCTGGCTGGTTGTCTTGATATCGATGCATCGGATAAAATTGCTAGATTCGTGCGTTTTTGTGATGCGTTCAATATTCCCGTGGTAAATCTCGTTGATGTCCCCGGCTACTTGCCGGGGGTGGACCAGGAGCATCGGGGCATAATCCGGCATGGAGCAAAAATTCTATATGCCTATGCCGAAGCCACGGTGCCCAAGATCGCCGTAGTGCTGCGCAAATCCTACGGTGGTGCTTATATTGCCCTTTCCTCCAAGAAGCTTGGTTATGACCAGGTGATCGCTTGGCCGTCCGCTGAACTGGCAGTCATGGGAGCGGAGCAGGCAGTCGATATCGTCTATGGCCGCGAACTACGAGACAGTTCCAGTACCCGGCTGCGCCAGGAAAAAGTGAGCGAGTTCCGTTCGAAATTCATGACGCCCTATACAGCTGCGGAAATGGGACAGGTTGATATGATCATTGATCCGCGGGAGACAAGGGCAACGCTTATTCAGAGCCTGGCATTCCTGCGTACCAAACGTCAGGTGCGTGTCCGTCGTAAGCACGGAATTATTCCAGTGTAATACATCGGTTGGACGCATGCCGCACGAAGAATATAAAGCAACGATCAAGATTAAAGGGAGAAAGTTAAAACTCCGTATTGAGGAAAAAGATCCGGAGAGTATTTTTGTGGCGATCGAAGGCGATACATACCGGGTCAGGACCAGCGACCTGATCACCAGGCGTGACTGGAGCAAGCAGCGTGATGAAGACGAAGACATGTATCTCGATGAAGAGGGAAATACGGTGGTATCACCCATACCCGGCGTAATCGCCCGTCTGGCTGTCGGGGAGCGTGAAGATGTGCAAAAAGGCCAGGTTCTCCTTTTGCTGCTCGCTATGAAAATGGAAAATGAAATTTGTTCTCCGCGGGACGGGACAGTCAAGCGCATTCGCGTCCAGGAAGGACAGGCAGTGCAGGCAAATGATGTCCTGCTTGAATTCGAATAAATTTTGTTAAAGGACGTTTCCATGCAGCGAAATATAGCGGTTATCAGAGCTGAGTCCAGGACTGCGTATTGGTTTATTACCCTTGCCTTGGCTGTCGTTCTTGCTTTGTCTTCGCAGTTCAAATTTTCGCTCTGGTTTTCACCAGTACCTATTACCCTGCAGGTATTTTTTATCTTTCTCATCAGCATGATTTTTGAGCAGCGGTTCGCTGTTGGAAGTCTCCTCGTGTATATGGCGCTCGGAACCGGTTCACTCCCGGTCTTTGCGGGAGGGGCGGGAGGTATAGCTTACGTTTTCGGACCGACCGGTGGGTATCTGTTTGGTTTTCTGATCGCGAGCCGAATCATCGGCTTATTGCAGACAAGAACAGATCGGTGGGGGAATCAGCTGCTGGCCGCCAGTCTAGGTTTAGGCGCATTATATTTGTGCGGATATGGCTGGCTGCTCGTCTGGCTGGCTGGAGCTACGGGTGGCATCAGTAGTGCGACTGTTATGCTTGCCTGGCAGCAAGGTGTACTTCCGTTTGTTTTTGTGGACTTTCTGAAAATAGCGGCTGCCTGTAGTATCGCTTCCTTATTAGTTTCTAAAAAAAGCAGGTAGTACAACCTGCTTTTTTAAAATAATGTCATTGAGTCCGGCGTGAGGTTATTTCTTTTTGACTACCAGATGCCGTCGGTTTTTCTCGCCGGCGCTCTTGGATGTTACCGGGAATGCGTCGAGATATTCGTGCTGGAGGTGTCTGAGGAAGGCATTCCGTGGCGCGAGCGCGACTTCGGCTTCACCCTCGTCCAGCCTGCGCAGGGCATTCTGGGCGTCGATGATTGCCAGTTCTTCTGGGTCAACCCGGGCTTCCAGTAAGTGGACGAGACAACTTTCCACCTGTTCCCTGACATTATCCTTGATGACAAAAAGCGGGATCCCTTCGGCTTCGGCAGCGCGGACTTTGGGGTTGCGTGTGCGGTAAAGTTTTTTCAGGGTCAGGATAAGATCAGCATCCTCGACGCGGCTGACGATACTGAGATCAAGGTTGAGTAGTTGCGCCGCAGCGGTAATATGTTTTCTGCTCACCCCGATGGGGTAAATGCCGCGGCTTTCCCTGGGAGGGTAGGGGATATCGGTTCCCTGCTCAGCTGGTTCGTCAGTTAACATTGCAGCAGCTGTTCCCTGGATGTGTTCCCGGGCATAGGTACCGTCTTCCTGGCGGAGCCGCTGTTCCAGCGGCGGTTCTCCACCGCGCAGCAGCAGGTCAACCGCAGTACCGACGTCCGTATGGATCTGTAGCTTGGTACGTTCCTGGATTTCAATCAGGATATCAAAAGTAGGCGGCGCTTTCCGTTCAAGAATTGATTTCTGGGTGCCGCGCCGTTTGGCTTCCTCGTCGCCGAGAGTGACGCTCTGGATGCCGCCCACCAGATCATTGAGTGTGGGGTTGAGCATGAGATTTTGTAGAGTATTGCCGTGTGCTGTGGCTATAAGCTGTACCCCGCGTTCGGCGATGGTGCGGGCTGCTTCGGCTTCCAGCGTGGTGCCCATTTCATCGATGATAATGACTTCCGGCATGTGGTTTTCTACTGCCTCTATCATCACCTGATGCTGTTCTGAGGGATGCGTTACTTGCATGCGTCGCGCTTTGCCGATGGCCGGATGGGGGATATCGCCATCCCCGGCGATTTCATTGGATGTGTCAACAATAACCACCCGTTTCTGGAGATCATCGGCAAGGATGCGGGCGGTTTCGCGGAGTATGGTGGTTTTTCCGACACCCGGGCGGCCGAGGAGAAGAATGCTTTTTCCTGATTCGATAAGGTCGCGGATAATGTCTGCCGATCCTGAGATTGCCCGTCCAACCCGACAGGTCAGACCAATCACTTCGCCACGGCGGTTGCGGATCGCAGAGATGCGGTGGAGGGTGCGTTCAATCCCGGCGCGGTTGTCCCCGCCGAACTCTCCAATCTTATCGAGGATAGAGGCTATATCAGCTTTGGTTACTTCTGCGCTGCCGATGGGGCTTTCCCTGCCAGCAAGCCGCGCTATCGGCGTCCGGCCAAGGTCAAGAATCACTTCCACGAGTTCATCGAGCGGCGACAGGGCGGCGAGCTGCTGCTGCAGCCGCCGGGGAAGTATTTTGAGAAAGGTCGTCAGCGTATCGTTCGGTTGCGACTGATCGGTAGGCATGGCTTTAGAACGTGTAGAGATATATGGGTAAATGATTGGTATCAGGCCGATCTTCGGTTGAGGGGGTCAGACCCGGCAGGGGGAAGAGATAGGAAACAACTTTTGTCCCGGGCTTGAGGGTTTTCTGGAAAACGGGCGTTAGTTTAGCGAGCGCCGTGGGATTGAGAAAACAGAGGATAACTGAAGCCTGGGAATGGTCGACACAGAACAGGTTTTGCAGCCGGATAGTAACCCGGCCATTGAGTCGGCGTAGCAGGATGATCA
>JAKQHK010000132.1 GCA_029573015.1 bacterium | reverse complement strand
CTTTCGCCAACGTATCTTTTGATACCACCTGATTGCACGTTTTGGTGTGCTGATTATTCGATACAATTCCGCTCCCATCGTTTCTCCTTGTGCTAATTGTTCTCATCCCTATTTTATCCAACGTGTCAATTATAATAACCGCCTGTTGTGGTTTTCTTATATAAAAACTGGTATAATTATATGAAGTTTTGCTCTAAAAAACAAAATAATGCCACAAAGATCAGAGAGCAAAAAAGCTACAGCTATCAAGCAGAGAAAAGGGCTTGCATTTGGCATTGCCTTGGGGTTTTTCTGTCTGCACCTTGCGGTTGTCGGTATCATATCCTTCACCCCGACAGACGGGTTGGAAGGTATGCTAACGGCTGATGGTTTTTACGTCCGGGAATCAATACTTCCTAGTCTCGCTGATACGATCCGGGCAGGAGATCTCGTGACCAGTATTGATGGTTATGAGATATCAAATAGTTCAAGCTACTGGCTGGAGGCAGAGATTTATGCTGACCGACCGCAGAGCGGGGAGGCGCATGTCTACACCCTCGTGCGGGAGGGACAGACATCTGATGTCCCAGTGCAGCTGGAAACAATCGGGATACCGGCATATATGCAGCATCATTGGTTGAACTTCATGACATTCATTGTTTATATGGTCATAGCCCTGTTGGTGGTTATTCGTAAACCGCTGCACAGAGCTAGCTGGATCTACTATCTGCTGATGCTCGTCGCAAGCGTTCCGTTAACCAGCCGCTCAGCGTATCTGTCTTTTGAGGGAGCGGCGTTCATGCGTTCGCTTATGACGATGCTGTCGAGAATTTCTTTTGGTGGAGCTGGTCTGCTTTTTTTCCTGTTCTCCCTCGAGTTTCCCTCTCCTGTCTATAATCGCAGGCGAGAAACAGTACTATATCGTTTATGGGGAAGTATTAGTTTTTTTCTTCTTGTAGCCATAACGATGACCAGCCTGACGCATCCGCTGGCCGGTTCTTTCTTTGCCTGCAGTATAGCTTGTTATGTCCCGGCCACTTTAGTGCTATTGGGCATATGCAGTATGGGCTGGGCGTACTATCATGAGAAGCAGGCAGTGAAACGTGCCCAGCTACGCTGGTTGTTCTGGGGATTATTTTTGGCAATGGTGTCTGCCGGGGTTGCTGTTGTGCTGCAGCCTTCTCATGCGGTCAGGCTGGAAGGTGCTGTTTTTTTCATTAGCGGCACCTTTTTCTTTTCGGCTGGAGCGATCGCGCTAATACGATACAAGCTTTTTCTTATTGATACATTGACACAAAAAGCAGTGGCATTTGCATTCAGCAGTTTTTTGGTTCTGGGAGTCTATAGTGGCAGTTATGTATTTTTACAATTGCTGTTTAGAGATCTTTCACATCTCTCCAGCCTTGAACCGGCAGCGCTGATCAGTATTTTGGTAGCTGTGAGCGTTACCGGGCTGGCACGCAGAATTCTTCGGGAACAGTTTTCTCAACGCTTTCACCTGTATCCGGTTGATGCTGAATCGCTGTTGACCTATCTGAGCGAGCAGCTGGCAGTCGGCGCGACGCATACGCGTATCCGCGAGCTTATGCTTGGAGAAGTCCCGGAGAAGCTGGCCATACGTCAAGCCTGGCTCTATACCTACAGCGTATCTGCTGATGAATTGCAGCTGTTGAACCAAGATGGGGACAGTCGCAATGCGACTGCCATGACCGCGGCGTTGCATCATTTTCTTTTTGCCGGTGAAGCGTTGAAACAGTTGTATCACATAAACCCGTCTGACATGTCTCCCGAGGAAACCGTGTTGGCACAGCATGGGGTGGAGATCATCATTCCGGTTTATTTTGAAAAGGAGATGGTCGGTCTCTACCTTCTATCCGGAAAACTGGGACAAAAAAACTATACTCCTGCCGAGCTGCGCCTGCTGGACGAAATCAGGTATCAGCTGGCATTCGCGCTGCATAATGCCGCTACCTACCAGCAGATACTCAAGGACAGACAGAGCATGGCAGGCGTGATCCAGAGCATATCAGAAGGAGTGATCGTGTTTGACAAGCGGGGTGAAATATCTCTGCGTAATCAGGTCGCAGACCGCATGTTCGAAGGTAAGAAAAGCATGCTTGTCGGCAAGAATTTCCTTGGGGCTTTTCTGGTTACTGACACTGAAGCAAGTACGGAGAAGTCAGAAGCATTTTATGAAGCAACAGCTAAAGGGAAACGGTATCAGGGAAATCACTGGATCTGCCGCCGTAAATTTGCTGAAAAGCCGTTGCCCGCGAGTCTTACCTGTTCCCCCTTGCTCAATGCTGACGGGATTATTATCGGATCAGTATTGACCATCCATGACCGCACCGAAGAATTACAGCTTCTCGATACTAAGGATTCCTTCATTGCCACAGTCGGGCATGAACTGCGGACGCCGATGCTGCTGCTTAATAACTATATCGCCGAGCTGCGGGAGGTGAAAAATCCTGAAGAGGTTGCGGATACGATCGGGATTCTGGAAAAAACAGCCCACCGGTTGGCAGACCGCATCCAGCAGATCATCAAGATCAGCGAGCTGCAGCACAAGGAGGATGGACTTACCTTGAGCGCCATTGACATCATGGCGATCATGGCTCAGCTTGATGTCCACTATCGACAGCGTGCTCCCGAAGGGGTACGGTTCATGATTGACAACCAGACAGAATTAGCCTCGGTATTTATCACTGCCAACGAGAAAGCAGTAATGACAGTCTGTACAGTACTTCTGGACAATGCGTTTGATGCTACAAGCGAGGGTCAAGTTATGGTTCGTCTGCAGTACCGTGCCGGAGGAAAACAGGGGAAGCAGGTTGTCCTGCCCCAGGAAGCAACGCACCTGCTCGTGGAAATCGCTGACACCGGCAAAGGGATTGAGCCGGCATTTCTCGAACATATGTTTGAACCGTTTACCCAGGTCGGCGGAGCGCTGGGGCGGGATGAGCGCAAGGGGGGGCTTGGCCTTGGTCTCTATCTTGTTTCCCTGCTCGTCAAGCAGATGCATGGCGATGTCTGGTGCATGAGCACCATCGGTAGAGGAACCAGTTTTTTCTGCAGTCTGCCGATTGTCAATGAGCAAACAGATGATAGCATTAGGAACGATAATGGATACCTAGCATGAGTGATGCAGATTTGGGCATATTAAAAGTCTTTGTTGAAGCTGGGCAGTATACCTGCCTGGGTTTTGATGATTCAGGCAGACCGGTGGCAATTACTGATACTGGGGAAAAGGGGGTCGCCTGGCAAGAAAATGATGCAGGCGAAGAAGGTGCAGAGTATCAGACGCGGCTTCTTGCTCATATCGTTTCGGTTCTCGACAAGGTGAGCGCAGAGCTTATGAATCAGTTAGCCAAATCACCACAAGAATCCGATCGTATTTCTCGAAATAAGACCAGAGAATTGTTGCGTAAATTATTTCCGGGATTGGCAACAGTGATGGGAAAAGGGTCGAGCAATACTAGGTTTTTTCAGGGAGAACGCGATAGCAGTCTGACTGCAGAGCAGTATGTGGATCATGTGCTTGTACCTGAGGCATATCAATTTCATGCTTGGATCGTTAGGCAACTTCCTCCAGACCGCCGACGAGTACTTGATATGCGGGAGGAGGTAAAGAATTTGTCATTGCTCAAGATGCTCGCGCTTTACAACGATCTGCGCAATCAGCAGCAGAGTGGATCTATGGACATAGCTTCTAGCCGTCAATGGCATGAGTTGCTCAGATTGTTCGGGACTATGTATGTCATACCCGGGATAGATCTGGCCATAACTCACGAACAATGGAAGGAATTCCAGGCTTTTTGGAAATCGTTCAGCTCGTCTTTATCTGCCGAGACGGAGATACATATCCCCATTTATCGTAAGGGTGATGTCTTACGATTAAGGCGTCGGGCAGTAAGAGTATTAAATGTTGACGATAGGCCTTTCGAAGGGGAAGAGCTTGTTGATATATCAGTACGAGCACGATCGATGGATTCTGTCTGGGCGGTTCTTGAGAGTAGAGCAGGGAGAAAGGATACTGGTGCAGCTATATTTAAACGTTTACGCCATAGGAAGCTGGACAATATTTTCGGTGCGAGGATACTGGTCGAATTATTAACAGATATACCTATTATAATAACAAAATTGTCTCAAGCTAATCCTGATTATACATTCCAATTGGAAGCTAGCAGTCCAGAGCTAAAGCGCAAAGTAGAAAAAACTCTTGAGAATAAGCCGTTGCGTCCGGATCAAGCGAGCAAATTGTCATGGACAAAGGACGCTCCCAATCCATCGAGCAGGACACAGATTCTGAAATTATGGGCGGTGAGTCCAAGCGGGAATCGATTTGAAGTTCAGATTGACTGGATACGGGAAAGAGTTGGTTCGCCGAATCCCGGTCCTGCGGTGGAACGTATGATTGGATCAGCAACGCATGAGGAGTACAAGCTTGGGCAGCTACTCATATTTCTTGAACAGTTATTTCCTGTAAGCTTGTATGGCATTGATTGGCAATCCGCTTCTGTTCAAGAAGAACTCAAGAAATTCGCCAGAAATAAGGCACTCGCAAAAGTACCGATGGATATTTATGAGTTCTAATATATAGTAAAAATAGAGAACGAAAGCATACTTGACAAATCCTTCTACTATGTATAACATAATACATGTCATAACATACTACAAGGCACAACATGGCAGATCAGGAGTATACGGTTCAACTTCGCAAAGGAGTTTTGGAGATAGCTGTATTATTGCTCATCACAGAAAAAGCGCTCTATGGTTATGAGATAATTACTCAGCTCGAACGGTACGGCCTGGAAGTTGTACAGGGAACACTCTATCCCCTGCTGACTCGCTTGCACAAAGAAGGTCTGGTGGATTATTCCTGGGAGGAATCGCAGCAGGGACCACCCCGCAAATATTATCAGCTGACTGAGAAAGGAAGCGAAAAATTACATGCTATGGTGCATGACTGGAAACAGATGATGGACAGCATGAAAAAACTTCTCGCTGCCTGGAAAGCATAACGCAGTTATTTCTATTTATTTAATATACGGATAATAACGCATGACGGAAATCAAGAACCAGATATTCAGCGATCTGTCTATGACCAAAGAAGCGCGTCAGGTGCTTGATGCGTATGTGAGCAGGCTGGAAGCCAAAGCCGGGACGCTGTCAGGAGAAGACAGCACCGAACTGGTGCGCGACATCAAGGAGCATCTCTATAATGCCCTGGAAGCAAAGCTCAAGAAGGATAAAACCAAGCTTGATACGCTTGATGCCCAGACCACCCTGGAAGTCCTCGGCGACCTCGGCGAACCGGAAGAATATTTTTCCGAGATTACGACCGAGGAAGGCGTGCGGGGGTTGAGCCCGGTCAGGAAACTCAGGCGGGCACGCGAAGGAAAAGTTTTCGCCGGGGTTGCCCTCGGTATTGCCAACTACTTTCATATTGATGTGGTGATCGTGCGTATCCTGTTCGTAGTTCTGACGCTGGCAGGCATGGGCTTTCCTGTCTTGCTCTACATCGCTCTCTGGGCAATTGTTCCTGAGGGAGACACCCTGGAAAAAGAAGATCATCCCAGCGTAACAGGGGCTGAAACTATCCGTAGGGCTCATCCGGTATGGCGGGTTATCGGACGTATCTGTTTGGTATTCTTGTATATCCTTCTAGTCGTTGCAGTGTATCTGCCGATTTTTATTACCCTGCTTGTTTTAACAATTGTCTTTTTTGCATTGCCGTTTGTCTGGCTGGCGGCTCCGGCATCCATCTTCCGGTTCAGCTATATCAATATTCTCGGATTTTGGACTCCGGTACTGAGCGGAGCGCTCGGTTTGATCTGCCTGTTTTTTTTCCTTGCCTTCATCAGTTTTCTCATGCGTGTTCATTTCCGCAGGTTTATCCTGCGTGGTCGTACCTGGAGATGGCTGGGGATTGCGGCGGTGGCATCGTTCGGTCTGCTTTGTCTCGGTGGAAGTTATGTAGGATTAAGTAATATGGCAGGTGGAGAAGTCGTGAATACCCGGTTCATGCCGGCTGCCGAGTCTTTGGAAATTACCGTTGCAGATAGCAGTCTGGCAACAATTATTCGGGTTATCGGCGAACCCGATAGAGAAGAAATCGAAATACGTGAGATCAGGCAGGCACGCGGCTGGACGCGGGAGCAGGCACGCAATCATGCCCAGAACATACAAACAGACGTGGACATTGCGACCGGAAAGATTACGGTTGGTTCGGAGTGGAACCGGCGCTGGACCAGCCATTTTGAAACACTGACCTATGAGATAGCTGTTCCGGAGCATACCGACTTGATCATCAGTAATCCATTGGGTACAAGTGAAGTTACTGATGTGCAAAGTGCATATCTGGAAATCACGAATACGGTCGGATCTGTGCAGTTGAATGACAGCTGGGCAGAAGAAACGGTTTTGTACGCAGAAGTCGGCGGGATCATAGTGGAGGATTTTGAGCCTCCGGTTGGGCGTGTAGAAGCGGGTAGCGGGGATGCGGGTCAAGCTGCACCAGAAACTGTGGATACAGCTGAAGAGACGGTTACCGGAGCAGATGCAAAGGGTGTATTGCCCGCAGCAGTACAGGAGGAGAAAAGCACCTCAACATCCACGCTTAAGATTACCGGTAATGTCGGAAGTATAGTACTGGAAGACGTGGCGGTTGACTGGGCTGAGGTCAGTACTGAAACAGGCTCAGTATCAGTACGGGATTGTCAGTTTCGGGGTGTGATCCGCAATAACGTCGGAGCTATCGAAGTGATCGGTCATGCAGGCGAGCTGGAGATAATCGCGAATGTCGGTTCTCTGGATATTTCCCTGTTTACGGTAAAAGATGGAGAACAATATCGATTTTCCACCGATGTCGGAAGCATCGATCTTGAGCTGCCGCGCGGGTTGAATCCCATTTTTTCCATAAGCACGGATGTCGGAGGGGCAGACAACGGATACGATGTGGATAAAGGCGGGGAACGTCCGGAGTTTATTCTCAGTACTGAAACTGGTTCCATAGATATAGAATAATGGAGAATTATATGTCACAGCCAGTAAAACGATTATACCGTTCCCGATCAGACCAGATGATTGCCGGGGTATGTGCTGGTATCGCCGAGTATTTTAACAGCGATCCTTCGCTTATTCGTATCCTTTGGTTATTTTTCACCCTGGCGGGCGGGTCAGGTATCATCGCCTATATCATTGCCTGGATTATCATCCCGGAAGCCCCGGCAGAAGCATAGTGAGAGGATACGGAAACTGAATGCACGAGGCTGCTCTTCGGGGCAGCCTTTTTTGATAGCTTTTTTCCCTGTTGCTCAGGTATACTATAGTGATACAGTGCATTTTATCGCAGAAGGCATCATGGAATCAGAACGCAGTCTGGTGCAGGTGCGTTACCCGGAAGCAGATACGCCGTCAGGTGGTTTTGGCTGGTTGAAACGCGTGCAGGAACAGATGCGCGGGCAGTCCGCACTCCTCCGGCTGCCGGTGCTCGGCTGGATGTTTTGGATCATGCTCCATCATCTACGTGATGCCGGCTATGCGAGCTTTCTTTCCGGAATAAATATGGGAATCCATGAGACAGGTCATCTGCTTTTTTTCTGGGCAGGCGCCTGGCTCTATGTGGCAGGAGGAACAATTGCCCAATTAGCAGCGCCTATACTCATAGGCTGGATGTTTTGGCGTCAGCGCGATTATCTGGCAGTCAGTTTCACTTTTGTCTGGCTGGCAACGAATCTGATTGGTATTGCCCGCTATATCGACGATGCGCGCGCGCAGCTCTTACCTCTGGTTTCTTTTGCCCCTGGACCAACAATCCATGACTGGGAGTATTTACTGAATAAAGCATCGTTGCTTGAATACAACGTGCTCATCGCACAAAAAGTCCGCTGGCTTGGGATGGCGGTCGGCTGGATCGGGTGCGCGTTGGGTATTGGTATTATTCTGCTTATACTCAGTAACCGCTCCAGTAAAAAGCAGAAATTTATTCTGTAACAGATTCTTCTTGCGTCTGGGGAGAGGTGTGGTTAAATACAGTATGTCTTCATGAAATCTTCATACTCCTATGAGATGATGAAGTCATAGTCAGGAGAAAGACATGCTGAAAAAATACTTTTTACTATTTGGAATTACAGTATCCTTATTGATAGCTGCACCGGCATATGCCTGGGATGATTGTCCGTTTGGTTTGGAAAATGATCCCTATCCCGGGGACTGCGCCCGGTATATCGACACAGACGGGAACGGCATTTGTGATCTTTCTGAACCAGCTCCGGAGGAGAGAGTAATAGTTGCTTCTCCGCAGGTTGTTGACGATTCTGTCCCGGTTATGTCAGACGGAGAGATAGCCGATCCTGTGGATGCTGTTCAGGATGAGTATGCATTTCATATTTCCGGCAGTGCTTTGAAAGCGTTGACTATTGCTGAACTCGCCGAGTACTGGGGAGATATCCCGGTTGAATGTTTGCTTAATCATTTGAAGTTGGAAAGTGGAGCGAGCAGTTTGAACAGCGACACGACGATTGCTTTTTTGCATGACACCTATGGCATGACTCCTACAGCCATCAAAGATATTGCCCAAGCTGTCTATGATGAAAAACATGTAGATGGTGCGGAGATAGAAACAGATATCGGCATCGATCGTACTCAGGCAGAAATCAGTACCTCAAGCGCCAATGCGACAACAGCATCTACTGCTGCGGTGACCGTGAAAGCATCCATAACTGATAGTTATCACTTTATTGCACTGTCCCTGTTGGCAGCCGTGCTGTTTCTGATCGGGAAACTCTTCGTTTTGGCAGGCAAGGTCACACTGGCTTCTGAGCGGAAATTCTGGAATAGTGTTCTTGCGGTTAGTTTTATCATATCGGCAGTAACTGGTTTACTACTCAGCATGCAGCGCGATCTTCTCTGGTTTCCACGCTTGCCGCGTCAACTGCTCTGGCTGCATGCGGAGGCTTCAATCTTCATGGCGTATATCGGCATGTATCATTTCTTCTGGCACTGGCGGTATTATGTTCGTTTGCTGCGCCGAAAGAAGATCTCGCATAGCGAGTAAATAACTCTTTACAAATTGATTATACTCATTTATAATTTGTAATAGTTACAATTAATAACATAAGGAGTTCATCATGAAACTGCCAGCCAATCTCTCCCAGGAATTAAACAATCAGGTAACTCATGAGTTCGAATCTGCCTATATATACATGGGCATGGAAGCCTATTTTCTCGAACGCAATCTCAAGGGCTTTGCCAATTTTTTCAAAGTGCAGGGCTTAGAAGAGCAATTACACTCCCGGAAGTTTGTCGATTTCTTGGCTGAACGGGGAGAACCGGTTCGCTACAAAGCATTGCAGGAACCATCGGCACGCTATACTTCCATCAAGGAAGTATTTGAGGCAGCCCTCAAGCATGAACAGTTCATTTCCGGTCGGATCGAACTGCTCATGAATCTCGCCAAGGAAACCAAGGATCATGCTTCTGAAATCATGCTTCAGTGGTTCGTGACCGAGCAAGTAGAGGAGGAAAGCAGCATGCAGGATATTCTCGACAAACTGGCGCTGATCGGTGAGAGCGGGCCTGGTCTGATGATGCTTGATGCCGAGCTGGGTAATCGGGAGTTTACCGCAGAATAAGTAATCGTACTGTTGTATATGAAAAAGCCCCGGGTATCCGGGGCTTTTTTTAGTGGGCATTCAGGGGGGTGAGCAGGGAACGGTTCAGGGTTATGCCTTTGACCGCGCGCAGGGCATCATAGAGTTTTTCTATTTTGTTCCCTGCGCCGCGGACAAATATTGCTTCCAGACAGGTCGCCCCATCGAGATGGAGGTGCTGGACAGTGGTTATCACCTGATGGTGCGCATGCTGCACCTGGGTGAGCTTTTCAATGATGGTGGCCTGCTGATGATCGTAGATCACCATGATGACGCCGCCGACCTGTCTGGTAGCGGGCAGGGTAGCATGGGCTAGGTAATCCTGAAGGATGAGCTCGATAGCCTGGGAACGATTGGTAATCCCCCGTTCGCGAAAATACCCGTCAAACAGATCGACAAGTGCAGCTGGCAGGGACAGGCTGACACGTTTGGTTTTGGACATGGATGCTCTCGGGTTACCAGTCAGGCAGCGCATTGTCGAGGACATGCTGCAGGGAAATTTTGTCGAAATAGGCAACAGTTTGGTTTTTAAACTGCAGCCAGACTTTTTTGGTCCGGCAGGTTGCTTCGCGCTTGCAGGGTTTATGCTTGAGGGATTCCTGGGCGCAATCAGAGATACGGAAGCTTCCTTCCAGCGCCCGGATGATCGATCCGAGGGTTGTCTCGGCAGCTGATTTGCTCAGAAAATAGCCACCCTTGCGTCCTTCCACCCCTTTGATCAGTTTGGCATGTTTCAGCTTGCGGGCGATGCGCTGGAGGAAATAGAAGGATATCTGTTCTTCGTCCGCAAATTTCATGAGTGAAAGCGGTTCTGAAGAGTCAGTCAGTTCAGCCAGCCGGGTCATGAGTAGTACCGCATAGTCAGTCTGTTTGGTGATGAACATGCGCTCGAATCTCGTATGGTAAACTATTCTTTTTTAGCTTCCGCATCAGTTAACCTGCCTCCCTCGGAAAAGCGGTGGAAGGCTTTTTTGAGGCGGGTGGCAAGACCACCGGTTTTTTCAGTCAGAGATGTCCTGCGGCAGGATCCTTTGAATACGCAGGTGAATATTCCGAATATAATGCCCATGCCTGAAAGAATCAGGATGGTAATAAAGGCAATGGTTTTAATCAAATCTTTGCGTTTGTCTTCGTAGGTCATGCGGATTTGCAGTTACTAACTGATAGTAAATTGTCGGTACATGTACGGGACTCTGATCTCTAAGCTTTTCGCCCTTGTGGCCGAATCGCTCAGATAGCAGTGGAGCGGGTGACCCTGAACGACTCATTTCATTCGCATTCAGGGCAGGCTCCTGCATTAAAGGTGCAGCTAGCCATGATTGATACTGAAGAAGTAATCTTTGGAGCGGGTGACGGGAATCGAACCCGTATGTCCAGCTTGGAAGGCTGGCATAATAGCCATTATACGACACCCGCCTACGTTCGCCTTCGGCTCACTTCGGCGGGCAGGCCCGCCACTGCAGCCAAGCAGTACGCTTCGATTTACTGCGGCGCGCAGGTCCGCTTCTTCAGCCAAATATTACGCTGATTCACTTCGTAGGCATAAGCGTTAAAAAACTGGAAAAGTTCGCACTGAATCGGTATGAATTGATTCTGACCACGAAAGGTAGTGTAGCGGGGATGCTCGTGCTTGTCAAAGGAAATGTTTTGAGGTGTTTTACGGAAACTGTGTATAATGCAACTGGTAATCAGGAGGAAGTATGGGGAAAAAAAAGCACAAGAAACACCAGGAAGCACAAGCTCCCCGTTTACAACGCATCTGGGCAGAGTATGTGCTCGAGGCAATTTGGCTCGGGGTAATCGTTCTATTGCCGATGTACATCAATACGCATACCAAACAAATATTCGAGCTTGATAAAGTCGCGCTGTTTCGCGGGGCAGTTGAGGTGATGGCATTTTTTTGGATTATTGCGTTACTGGAGCGACGTAAGCTGCAACGTATGCCGACTCTTTTTTCCAGAGCGGTGCTGATATATTTCATCACTTTTACACTGGCCACTTTTTTTTCCCGGGTACCGCATACAAGTTTCTGGGGATCATACTTCCGGATGCAGGGGTGGCTGACGGAGGCACATTACCTCGTCTTTTTTCTTATTCTGGCGAGCGAGCTGCGACGTGCATCCCAGCTCAAACGTATCTGGTTCGCGATTATAGCAGGCAGTGTCCCGGTAGTACTTTATGGTCTCATCCAGCGGGCTGGCCTCGACTGGTTAAACTGGCGGGGCATGGCCTTTGGCAACCGCATCTTCAGCACTTTCGGCCAGCCGAACTTTCTGGGCGGATATATCGCGATAATTTTTCCCTGTACCCTGATCGGTTTACTGCTCATCCGGCAGTGGTGGGGAAAATTGCTCATGATGCTATTGCTGCTCGGTCAGTTATTTTGCGCGTACGCTACTGCCAGCCGCGGAGCACTGCTCGGCTGCATCGCCGCGGCCGGTACGTTTTTCCTCCTGTATACTTGGCGTTTCCGGAGCCGGATCGGCAGATATGTACTGGGCACTTTTTTTTTGCTGCTGGTGGTATTCGGGGCATTGCTTATCATCCCGACTTCTGTCCGGCAAACGGCGCAGCGGGCTATCAGACTGGACAGTGCCACCTACAAGACGCGACTCTATTTCTGGGAGGGAGCACTGGAGGGGATAAAGGATCGGCCGGTTTTCGGGCATGGACCCGAGTCTCTCTATGCCACTTTTTCGCAATACTACGACGCCCGGGCGGCAAATACCGAGGGTACCAACATTATTCCGGATCGTACCCATAATGCCGTGCTTGATGTGGCCTATATGACCGGTCTGGTTGGTCTGGCGGGTTATGCGGTTTTACTCGTCAGTACCGTCCTCATCGGTCTGAAGGCGGCCCGGTCGGAAGAGAGGAGTCTGTCTCTCGGAGCAATGGCGGGTCTGGCAGGTTTCTCTGGTTTTATGGTACAGAACCAGTTCAGTTTTGCGATAACGGTGTATTATGTCTATTTCTGGTTGTGCCTTGCCTGTTTCAGAGCAGTTTTGCGGTTTGGACAAAACAAAGAACCACCTGTTTTTGATTTAGCTAAAAGCGTTTGGGTACGGCATAAAGGCTGGATATATACCGGAAGCGCCGTGCTTGGTGGTTTACTGCTCGTGTATGTCAGCATGCTGCCGGTACGGGCAGACAGGTATTTCAAGCAAGCAGCTGACCTGGAAAACAGCGGTCAGCAGCAGGCAGCGGCGGCTCTGTATGAAAAAGCGGTGGCGACCTATCCCGAACAAAGCGTGTATTATCTCTATCTGGCAAATTCCTACAAAAAGGCGGCTGAGGCAACAGCTGAGGTTGACAAAAAGCAGGAACTGCTTGATAAGGGGTATGATGCGCTGGAACGCTTGATGGATATCGAGCCGCCGGAACCGAATTATTACATGGCATTAGCCCGGCTGCACAGCGTGCAGGCGCGTCTATCCCAGGACGCTTCCTGGTTTGATGAGGCTGATGCCGCCTATGCGCAGGCAGCAGCCCTCAGCCCCGGGAAAGCAAATCTCTATGATGAATGGGGCACCCTGCTCATGCAGGCCAATCGTGTGGAGGAGGCGATCAGTAAATTTGAAAAAGCGCTAGAGCTGTTCGGTAATTATAACTGGCTGCAATACCACCAGTACCGGACACATCTCGGAGCGGCGTACTACTATCTGGGCGAATATGAGACAACTCTGGAAATCATGAAAAATATTTTCAAGCCGGGCAGATATGCCTTTGATTCGTATGAAGCGCGGGTAACTCTTGCCCAGACGTACGCTGCGCTGGGAAGATTTACCGAGGCGCTGCCGCAGGCTGAACAGGCGATTGTCCAGAAGCCAGAAGATATCTCCGCGCGGTTGCTGCTGCTCTATATCCAGGATGCACTGGGCAAACAGCAGGAGGCAGCATCTGTGGCACGGGAGGTTTTACAACTTGATCCGGATAATCAGACTGCGCGGGCGTATCTGCAGCTGTAGCCCACAAGACGTCAACTCAGATTGCTTCGTCACTGCGTTCCTCGCAATGACGCAAGAAGGATGTCTTTGCGAGCGTAGCGAAGCAAACTCAGGAAAGAGACAGTACGTCAACTTCGGATTGCTTCGTCACTGCGTTCCTCGCAATGACGTTAACTAAGAATGTACGCCTATGTTCGATAAACACTATTATGTTTACATTCTGACTAATAAAGGCCATTCAGTGCTTTATACAGGCGTGACAAACGATTTGGTACGAAGAGTGTATGAACATAAAGAAAAGGTTAATCCGAAAAGTTTTTCTTGTCGATACAATGCTGATCAGTTGGTTTATTATGAACAGTACGATAGCATAGAAGAAGCTATAAACAGGGAAAAGCAAATAAAAGCTGGATCAAGGGCAAGGAAGATTTTATTGATTAATGGTATGAATCCTGATTGGTTTGATCTGTATACATTGTTGGTTAATTAAAATAGCGCGTCAACTTCGGATTGCTTCGTCACTGCGTTCCTCGCAATGACGCAAGCGGATGACGAGCAGGTTTAGCTGATGAGGCTGGCGACGTCCTTGAAGGTCACCACGGCCAGGATGAGCAGGACAAAAGCGAGACCGAGTCCCTGTACCAGAGCTTCGCGCTGGGGGGACAGCTTTTTTCTGCGGACGAGTTCGATGAGGATGATGATGATCCTGCCGCCATCCAGTCCCGGTATGGGAAACAGGTTGAGCACTGCGAGGTTGGCTCCGAGGATGCCGATCAGGAAGAACAAACCGGAGAACCCGCTCGCCTGGGCGGTTTCTCCGGAGACTCGCGCGATACCGATGGGTCCGGATACTCCCTCTGGAACTGATGCTTTCAGAAGGATGGATGAGAACAGACCACCGATCGCCTGGAAGGATTCATCGACAATAACGTAGGTGAACCTTGTGCCCAGCCAGAAGGATCGGAAAAAATTAACTGACTGGAGATCGTAGCCGCTGCTGATAAAAACCCCGACTGCCCCCTCGCCCTCCGGCGGATCCGGTCGGGGTGTCAGTGTGACGGTGCGTTCATCGCCTGACTCCGTCTGCACTTCGATGCTGATGAGCTGTCCTGCTTTATCGGCGGTGGCAGCCTGAAATTGTTCGACTTCTGTGATAGCTAATCCGTTGATGGTGAGAATCGTATCTCCGGGCAGCAGGTTAGCTTCAGCGGCGGGGCTATTATCGGTAATGCCGGCGATCTGAACGGTATGGTTCGGAATCGCTTCTCCTTGGCGGAAGATGAAGAGTGAAAAAATTACGATAGCTAAAATCAGATGCACAACGCTTCCGGCGAGCAGGATGATAATCCGTTGCCAGGCTGGTTTGTTCTGGAAACTGGTTGGTGCCGGACTGTCCGAGCCGTCCTCGCCCTCCAGCCGTACATACCCGCCGATGGGAATGGCATTCAGGGCATACGCTGTTTCGCCTTTTTTTACTGCAAATATGCGCGGCGGCATGCCAAAGGCAAATTCTTCAACTTTGACCTTGAACAGTCGGGCGGTCAGAAAATGACCAAGTTCATGCAGAATGACCAGAACACCAAAGACAAACAGGAAGGAACCGATGGTGATGAGCAGGGAAAACATGATGCTAACCTGAGGCTAATGTGAGTTGGGCAGAGGTGATCATACAATGAAAGCGGCGAGCTGTCATCTGTTGAGCTGTGAGCGCGGAGCTGTGGGCTGTAAGCGTTGAGTTGTGCAGATGTATGGCTTATTGCTCACCGCTCATTGCTGATAGCTATTTTATCGCATGATACCAGTTACCGTTAAAAACCCGATCTACAGTTTCATCGGACTGCACTGCAAAACCGAGTTCCGCTATCGCTTCAGCAGGATAACCAACTGTGCGGAAGCAGTCACGCAGGGCAGGAAGGATTTGCGCATCCTGTTCGATCGTCTGTTTTTCGGCATCAGTTTTGACCCTGATCCAGAATCCGATATGTTTGGGGTGGATATCAATGGCCCCGAACCAGAAGGTGGAGCACGTGTAACCGCGTTCCCTGAGCCAGTCGTCCATGCGGAACTGGGCTTGGTTTACTTTGGAAGTCAAAAGGTCTATGTCCATGATGATTCAGGCGCTTGGTTTCGGTTGAGCACGCAGGCGGCGGATATCGAGCAGCATGAGCAGGGAAATGATAAAAGCTACTGCGAAGAAACCGACAAAGATGGTCAGGGTGCCGGTATAACTTTGCGTTGATTCCCTGAGCCAGGCCACGAGCTGGGGGCCGGCTACTCCGGCCGCGGACCAGGCTGTCAGGATGAGACCATGAATAGCGGCGAGCTGTTTGGTACCGAAGATGTCACCGATGAACGCGGGAACCGAGGCAAATCCCCCTCCGTAACAGGTGAGGATGAGGAATAAAATAGCCTGGAATAACAGAGCATCGCTTACCCGCGGGAGGAGATAGAACGCTACCATTTGGATGAGAAAGAAAAGCATGTAGGTGAGCGGCCGGCCGATATAGTCGGAAAGTGAAGCCCATCCAATACGGCCTCCTCCGTTAAACAGTCCCATGATGCCGACCATGGTGGCAGCAGAAGCGGCAGTCAATCCGGCGATCTCCTGTCCCATGGGACTGGCAACTGCGATGATGCCAATACCACAGGTGATGTTGATGAAGAGCATGAGCCAGAGGTAATAGAAACGTTTGGTCTTAATTGCTTCCCGGGCGGTGAGTTGGGCGAGGTCGGCTTTTCTTTTTTTCTTTTCACCATTTGCGTTATCGCCCGCATAGCCAGCCGGCTTCCAGCCCTCGGGCGGAGGGGCGATATAGCTGGCGGAGAGGAACATGACGCTTGCATAGACCGCGCCGAGGATGAAAAAGGTATTGGTCAGACCAACTGCGGTGATCAGTTGAGCGATGATGGGGCTGGCGATGAGGGCGGCAAATCCGAAACCCATGATCGCCAGTCCGGTAGCCATGCCGCGATTATCTGGAAACCATTTAACCAAAGTCGAGACAGGTGTGATATAACCGGTGCCGAGCCCGATGCCTCCGCAGACACCGTAGGTGAGGTAGAGCAGGGGCAGGGAGCCGATCGACAGGGCAATGCCCGCGCCGATCAGGCCACAGGCATAAAAACAAGTGGAGACCAGACCTGACACATGTGGGCCGCGGCGTTCGACAAATCTGCCGAGGAAGGCGGCTGAAAGTCCGAGGAAGACAATGGCAATACTGAAGGTCAGGGAGACATCGCTTAAAGACCAGCCATACTTGGCCATGATCGGTTTGGAAAACACGCTCCAGGAATATACCGAGCCAATGGAGATATGGATGCCAACAGCCGAGAGGGCGATGAACCAGCGGTTTCTGGTTTTTTTCATACGATATCCTTATCCGGGCACATACTAAATGCGTCTTCCTGAGAGCCCGGTCAGATCAGGAGGCGCGGGTACTAGTATTGAGCAAAAAGGCTCTCGCCGTCAACCTGTTCTCTGGCAGGGTTGAGTTGGCGGTCGGGATATTGCGATAAGAGGGTGAAAAAGATGTCATTTTGTGAACAGTTCGCCGAGCGAGAAAGCAGGTACGGTTGCAGTGACACGTAGAGCAGGCATCTCGTAACGCCTGTCTAAAGCTATGTTACTGCCCGGCTGGGTGGAGCGGGCAAAGAGATACTGGTCTCGGACGGCAGCCAACACCTGGTCATTGTACTGTCCGGAGGGGTAGCAGAAGGTTAGAACCGGTAGGCCAATTATGCGTTCAATGCTCGAACGGGAGGTAGCCAGTTCTTCTTCTAGCCTGTCAGGTTGCAAAGCAGTCAAGTCGGGATGAGCTACCGAATGAGAGCCTATCTCATGGCCTGCGTCAGACAGTGTTTTGATCTGCTCCCAGGTCATATACGCCGGATCAGCATCGGGTTTTTCAGTGATGATGAAGAATACGCCGCGCATGGCATAGCGTTCCAGGAGGGGAAACGCATACTGATACTGATTGGCATAGCCGTCATCGAACGTCAGGATGACAGCCCGCTCCGGAAGGGAGCGGTTTCCTTCGATGATCTGCTTGAGATCTCGGAAGGTGATGGTTTCTATCTGTTTGTTGTGGAAATAAGAGAGGTAGGATTCCAGCTGTTCCGGTGTGATCGCCAGAGCATTGCCTGGGGCAGTATTTTCCGCTGGCTCTATGTAGTGGAACAGCAGCACCGGAATAGTTGCGTCAAAAGCGAGAAGGCTTTCTGGAATACTAAATGCCGGAGCCGCAGGCGTGCTTGGTTCAACGGGCATTGTGGCAATATCAGTCTGGTTTGCACACCCCGTGGTGTTGAAAGATATGAAGACGGAAATAATTCCGAGTGCTAGTATGGAGAAAGGACGGGTCATAATTGCTTAAGCACGCCTTTAAAACCTTTCATACGCATTTTAAGCTCTGCATCGCTTTCAGCAAAAAGGAGCGCATCAGCGTCGCTGATGATTCCTTGCTCAAATAGGCGATAGATGGATTGGTCAAAGGTGTGCATGCCTTCGTCGGTGCTATTGCGAATATATTCTTTGATTTCCGGAATAGCATTTTCCCGGATCAACTCCTTGACCCGCGGGGTATTGAGCAAAAGCTCGGTGGCGACCATGCGACCCGCATGGTCTTTGGTTGGGATCAGGCGCTGGGAGAGGATAGCCCGCAGGTTCAGGGACAGGGTGAGCAGCAGGGATTTTTCCTGTTCGCCGGGGAACAAGGTGGTCAACCGTTCGAGTGTCTGATAGGTATTGGAGGCATGCAGGGTAGCAAAGACGAGATGACCGGTTTCAGCCATAGTCAAGGCGGTTTCAGCGGTTTCCAGATCGCGGATTTCTCCAATGGAAATGATATCCGGTGCCTGCCGCAGAGCATTTTTCAAGGCCTTGTTAAAAGACAGGGTGTCAATGCCGACTTCCCGTTGGCTGAACAGGCACTTTTTGTCGTCAAAAATATATTCGATCGGATCTTCGATCGTGACCACATGCCCGGGCTGGGTCTGATTGCGGTGTTCAAGGATAGCTGCCAGCGTGGTTGATTTACCCGACCCGGTCGGGCCGCTGATGATGATAAGCCCCCGCTGGAGCAGGGAGAGTTCCTTGAGTTTTTCCGGGAGATGCAGGGTATCGATACCGGGGATGTTGGCTTTCACCCGCCGGAAGACAATGCCGGGAGCGCCTTTCTGATAGTAGAGGTTGACCCGGTAGCGTTCGCCGGCTGTATCGATATAGGCGAGGTTCGCTTCCTTGGCTGAGCTGAAGGATGACCATTCTGATCCGAGCAGGGTTTCCGCTATCCTGTGGATTTCTTCCGCAGAAAGCGGCTGACTGTCGAGCATCTGCAGTTTGCCGTGAACCCGGATAGTAGCTGGAGCAGCTGATTTGAGGTACAGGTCCGAGGCATCATTTTTTACCATGCCGGCGAGCATCGGTCCGAGGTCCATGGCATATCCTTAGAGAAAAAAATAGGCGAGACATGTTATTTACTGGCCATCTGCGGCATTTTGCCCAGCATGAGATGACGGTAGTTTTCGCGGTCATAGGCTTTTTGCTCAGCGGCTTCCTGGGCGATGAGTCCCTGGCGGGTGAGCATGACCAACGCCTGATCCATGCTCTGCATGCCCTCCTGGGTAGAGAGCTGGATTGTGGTCGGTATCTGGAACGCTTTGTTTTCCCTGATCAGATTCCTGATAGCCGAATTGGCGAACATGACTTCAACCGCAGCCACGCGTCCTGTACCCGTAACGGTTGGAATGAGCGTCTGGGCGAGGATTCCCTCGATGATATCGGAAAGTTGGACCCGGATCTGTTCCTGGCGGTCGGCAGGAAAGACATCAATGATACGGTCGATGGTTTTTCCCGAGCTGGCAGTATGTAGCGTGCTGAATACAAGGTGGCCGGTTTCTGCCGCCCGGATGGCCAGCTGGATGGTTTCCAGATCGCGCATTTCTCCCACGAGGATAACATCGGGATCCTCACGCAAGGCGCTGCGCAGGGCATTGGCAAAGGAATGCGTATGGCTCCCGACTTCGCGCTGGTTGATGATGCTGTTCTGGTGCTTGTGCACATACTCGATCGGATCTTCCAGGGTGATAATATGGCAACGGCGTTCTTGGTTGATAAGGTTGATGAGCGCTGCCAACGTCGTTGATTTTCCGGAACCAGTTGGTCCGGTGACAAGCACGAGTCCGCGTTCTAGTTTGCTGAAGCGTTCGATGACCTTGGGGAGATTGAGTTCCTCGATGGAGGGGATATGGTCGTCGATCATACGGAATGCAGCACCGACGCCGCTGCGGGTCAGATAGGCATTGACGCGGAAGCGGGCGACATTTTCCAGTTCCACCGAAAAATCGAGTTCATGGTCTGCCTCGAAGCGGGATTTCTGGTCTTCGGTGAGAATTTCATAGAGCATGTCGTGGAGCTTTTTTTTATCAAGCGGGTCGAGGTTGGTCTTCTGAAGTTCTCCGTTAACCCGCAGCACTGGAGGTACCCCCACGGTGAGATGCAGATCAGAAGCATGTTCTTTTTTGGTCAAAGCGAGCAATTCGGCGATTTCCATGTGCAAATCTCCTTGGTTAGTGTTGAGTGCCGCAGCGGACGCAGAAGCGGGCGCTGACCGGCAGGACGGTTTTGCATTTTTTGCAGGTGCGTGATTCCTGCCCCGGGGCGCAATATTTCCATGTGGTCGAGGTGAGGGATTGATATGGATGGGAAGCAATCAACGATTGCAGGGACGCATCGATGCTGTTGATCTGGTTTTCCAGTTCACTGATGCGGATTTTGCTTGGCTCGGTATCCTGGGATTCAATCTGACCGTTGCTTTTGTAGATATTGGTACCGAGGTGTGCATACTCCGCCTGTTGCTGGTTTTGCAGTTTGGTTCGCTTGTGGCGCAGCTGCCGGCGGCGGACGAGGAGTCGCAGGAAAAGCAGGAGATTACGGATGCCGGCCCGGAAAAAACGAAAAATTATCATGGATTGGTTGTGTTAGAGGGAAAACAGATCGCCCAGACTTGAATATTCGATATACCAGATTCGGTCGAGAGCGGTGAGGTTGGCAGTATCATTGAAGAGGATTTCCCGGGTCCGGCCTTCATACACCACTTTGGCTTTGCCGGTTACCCGGACAAGGGCGGATGTATCATACTGTTCCAGAACGGCAAATTTCAGATCAGTATATTCGATGGTCACATTCGGCTGGAGGAGCAGTTCGATGTTGAACCCCAGACCAAGCGACTGCTTGTCAGGATGAATATAGGAGAGCGCGGTATCTTTATCGTGATCCGCGAGGGCTGAGTAGAAATTTTCGAGCGTACGGGCCGGGTCCGGCAGGTGAGTTGCGCTCCAGATCTTCCAGCCGAGCAAGCCGCACAAAAGGACAAAGACAGAGAGAATAACGCTGAAGGGAGCAGGCCGCACTAACCAGGAGAGTAACGGACGGTTTTTTTGCTCGGGGTACGCCGGCGGGATGTCCGCATGGCAGTGAGGACAATTGGCGATTTTGGATGGCAGTTTGGTTCCGCAGGATATGCAATACATGCTTTGAGTAGAATCCACGACTAATAGGAGGTAGACGTCTGGTTATTTAGCTGTTGTTTGCGGGGGAAGCTTTGGGGTTTCGGATGCCTCGATCTTCTTCCGTTCATGATCCATCATCATGACGAGCAGGTCTTCCGGAGTGGCGGGGGTATCGCAATTGGCATCCTTGAAACATTCGACTTCGACCATGATTTTTTCCTGCACATCCTGGGGATGGGCTACTTCTTCAAATATTATATCTCCGGTCGGTCCGGCGGTATGGATGATTACATTGCCATAGTTTAATATTGTCGGAATTATGCCGTCGATTTCGTAGATAACATCCTGGACATTATCAAGGCTGGTAGCACCGACCGTCCGGTGAAACAGGCCGTTCTGGGTTATATCAATAACCCGCTGGTTGGTCACAAGATAGATGTCCAGATACCAGTCCAGCCAGTTATAGACAAAGAAAAATGCGCCGAGCAGAAACCAGACCAGTGCTGCAATCCAGATCACTTCCCCGGGAATGCCGGTAAAGAGCTTGGTGACGATGATGAACCAAGCAATGAGCGGGACGATGAATACCACAAAGGTGAAGAGGAGAGGTTTGAGGTGCGTGAGCCAGTGGCGTCTGAGGAGCAGTACCACATGCTCTCCCTCTTTCTGGCCTTTGAAGGTGTATTCTGACATGGTGTCCCTTTGGTTATGATAGAGATGAAGCTTTTAATTCTTCTTCATTGGCAGGAGAGATGTTACTGAGAAGCACGTCTTCCAGTACCAGACTTTTGGTTTCAAATACCGGCTTGAGCTCGCGTTCGATCGAAAGTTCGATTTCATCCTGTTTGGTGTAAATTTCCATGTTGGTATAGTTGGAGATCACCATGCGGATGCGGCTGCGGGTGATGGGGCGGATAATTTTTTTTACAAAATCATCGCCAATATTTTCCCAGAGGCTGGAGGCGTCCTCGGCATTGATCCGGAAAAGAATCGTACCTTCCAGGGAAACAGGCCGGTCGTCAACGGTCAGGGCGATGATGTCCTTGTCGCCGATTGCCTGTTCGTTTTTGGCATTGAAGCCTTTTTTGACCGGATATTCCTGAATCTGGGTATTGAACAGCTTGGCTTTCTGCCAGAAAGGGATCTTGAGGTGCAAGCCCGGTTTGAGGACTTTGCGCAGGACTCCCCTGCCCCGGTCGTAGAGGCAGGCGATGTGCCCCGGCGGGACGGAAACAAGGAAATTGCCCAGGATATCATCGACAATCACGGAGGTAACGAGTTTTTCCAGCATTGCGGTTTACTTTGCTAATGAACGAGTACGGAAAAAGTGTATCACAATTGCATTATTTTCCATAGATTGAGTACAATACAGGGGGGTGATTCATTTTTTAAACTCGATTAGTCGTGATTCGAAAGCAGCTCACGATTCAGGGACATGTGCAGGGAGTATGCTTCCGGAGTAATACCCGGCAGAAAGCGCAACAGCTCGGACTCAAGGGTTGGGTGCGCAACTGCGCCAATGGAGAGGTTGCCTGCGTTGCAGAAGGGGAAGAAATACAGATACTGCAATTACTCGACTGGATGCGCTCCCATCCCGGCGAGGCACGGGTTGAAGCAATCAGGGAGCAGACAGAGGCAGCGACAGGAGAATATTCTGATTTTATCATTTTACCAACGTAGCGAGCATGAGAACGGCGATATCGGTTACCGCGAATAGTTTGCCCCGCTGCCAGCAGGTGCTGGGAGGCGCTCTGATCGTACAGAGAGGAAAGGTATTATTGCTTCAGCGTCACGCTACGGAGGCAGTATTGCCCGGTCAGTGGGTACTACCCTCAGGAAAGAAAGAACTGGGGGAACAGCTGGAGGAGGCGGTGAAGCGCGAGGCCGCGGAAGAGACCGGCTGTGAGGTGGTAGTGGAACGGCTGTTTAACTATTATGAATACGGCAGTGATGCGCGGGGCATGCTTCGGGACTGCACTCAACTGAATTTTCTTTGTCGTATCATTGACCCAAGTGCGCAGGTTACCGTGAGTTCCGAACACGCAACCTACCGCTGGTTTGGTCCTGCTGACCTGGCGGCAATTCAAAACCAGAATATCAGGCGCACCCTGGAAGAGATTTTCCGGCAGACTGCGCCGGTCAAAAAGCTCAGATGGATATAACCTGTTTCCTTAGTACAGGTAGCCGGAATGAAAGAAGCCCTGTTTTATGAAAAAAAAGCGCATGGTGACGTGAAATGTCAGCTCTGTCCGCATCATTGTCTCATCCATCCGCATGGGCGGGGGCTGTGCCGGGTGCGGGAGAATAACGGCGGAATACTGAATTCGTTAAGCTACGGACGATTACTTTCCTCTGCGGTTGATCCGATTGAGAAAAAACCGCTGTATCACTTTTTGCCGGGGTCGGCTGCTTATTCCATCTGTACGGCTGGCTGCAATTTTTCCTGCCAGTTCTGCCAGAATGCGGACATATCCCAGGTAGAGGATGAACACGAGTCGAATTCGCTCTTACGGACTCTCAGCCAGGAGGTCCAGCCAGCGGAAATCGTATCTTTAGCTAAAAAAAATCGCTGCGAATCGATTGCCTATACTTATACCGAGCCAACGGTTTTTTATGAATACATGATCGATATTGCCCGGCTTGCCCGTCAGGCAGGCATCCGCAATGTTCTGGTCAGCAATGGCTATATCGACGCAGAGCCGCTCGCCAAGCTCATGCCCTATCTTGATGCCGCCAATATTGATTTAAAAGCCTTTACAACTGAATTTTATCAGCGCCGATGTCACGCCAAGCTTGGTCCGGTTAAAGAAACGATCAAACGTCTGTATGATGCAGGCGTCTGGCTGGAAATCACTACACTCGTCATTCCGACGGAAAACGACAGCGATGCGGAACTGACACGTTTGGCAAAATGGATCGCCAAAATTGACCGGTCAATTCCCTGGCATGTGAGCGCTTTTCATCCGGCATTTAAAATGATCGATCTGCCGCCGACGCCAATCAGCTCAATCCATCGGGCCCTGGAGATTGGTAAAGCAGCCGGCTTGCACTACCTGTATGCAGGCAATGTGGGAGGCGATCGTTTTCATGACACCATCTGTGCTTCCTGCCAGGAGATAGTAGTAGCACGGCAGGGATACACAGTGGACGTGAAAACCACGGACGGTATCTGTCCCTCCTGTGGTTCTGCGATAGCAGGAATTTTCACCTGAGCTATTTCAGAAACCGCTGTACTATTTGGTATTCATCTTCAAACGGTGCTGATTCCTGAAGTTTTCTACACGCGTCAGCGATCGGTAGCCAGCATACGGCATCATGCTCATGATCCGGTGTTCCGATCCGGCCGAGCGGCAGACAGGCATAGTAACGCGTTGTCTTCTTAATCCGTTTGCCGTCCCGTTCATAGTGTGAACGCAGGCTGCCGATTTTCTTGCCGACAGTTACCTGCCAGCCGGTTTCTTCCTGTACTTCACGGTGGACAGTCTCCTCGTCTGTCTCGTTTTGTTCCTGAGTACCTTTGGGCAGGTGCCAGCTGTCGTATGGCCAGTCGTCTTTGGGCTTCCGGTGCAGGAGCAGGATTTCTCGTTGCCCCTGCTGGTTGATTTTGGTTATTATGCCGCCGCAGGAAACATGGGACATGTGATGAGCAACCGTATATCTATATTTACTTATATCCGGTTGATACGGGCAGAAATGCGACGCAGGAGTGAGCGGGGGACAAAGCGCATCAAGCCGGTGGAAAGCTTGTTGGCACTCCCCGGCACTACCAGCGGTCTGCCACGCAGCATGGCGGCATATCCAGTCCGGGCGACCTGGTCGCTTGAGTGCATGGGCATGAATATGCTGTTGAATTCAGTGGTTTTCGCTCGATGAAAGAAGTCGGTTTTAGTCGGCCCCGGGCAAAGGCAGGTTACGGTTACTCCTGAACCGCGGGTTTCTTCAGACAACGCTTCCGAGAACGAGAGGACAAATGCCTTGGTGGCGTAATAAATATTGAAAAACGGTCCGGGTAAAAAAGCCGCTACTGAGGCAACGTTGAGGATTTTACCTGCGGCACGCTCGAGCATGCCCGGCAGGAACAGCCAGGTAAGTGCAACCAGGGTGCACATGTTCACCTGCATCTCATCGCGCTGGGTTTCCCACGGCAGTTCCGTGAAAGCACCATAGGCACCAAAGCCGGCATTATTTATCAGCATATCGATTGATAGATGCTCTTTTTGACAAAAGTCAAAAACTTGTCTCGGACTTTCTGGATTCGCAAGGTCGCAGGCGAACGGCAGGGCACGGATACCATGCTTCTGCTGCAGCTCACCAGCAAGCTGTTCGAGCTTATCCTGGCTGCGGGCGACGAGTACAAGGTTGCAGCCGTCCTGCGCTGCGAGGCTGGCAAGATCAGCACCGATGCCGCCCGAGGCGCCGGTAATGAGAGCGGTTTGATTCATGATTCATCCCTGTAAGTAAGCACGGTGTTTTTTCAGGAAGCTTGCTGCTTTTTTGGCTGTAGCAGCACGCGTATTGCGTACCTGTTGGGTAACAAATTTGATGACTGCCTGTTTGTCATCGATCAGATCGAACATGGCACTGAATGTTTCGATGGCTTTTCCCTGAACGATTTTTTTGCATTCCGCTGTTGCGTATCTGGCTTTATCAACCTTGAGCAGTTCGTTGACGATTGCCGGTGTCAATTGTGGTTTGGCACGGGCAATGACTGCAGAACTTTTTACAATATTCGCCGCGGTGATCATCACCGGTCCGGTTATGGGCGCATAATAGCGCGCAAATATTTTTTCAAACTTGTTTCCCGTATCCGCAGGGGTGAGATGGGCGAGGGTGATGATCGCGCTCCAGCGCAGTATGGAGTTGTTATGTTCGAGCAGGGCAACGATGTCGTTGAAGTACGGATAGAGCACTTCCGGTTGCCTGGCGCTGATGCTGATAAGCAATTTGGAGCAGCCGAACTTGATGGCTGCCTGCCCTTTGCCAGCCTGTAGTCCTGCCAGGACTTCACGGAGATACTCTGGATGTCTGATCAGGTAGCGGGTGAGTGCTGTGGTTGTACTTGTTTGGCGTTGCAGACGGTCATACAGATCAAATTGCGCCATAGGTACCTCTCTGGTTATTCCTTGAAAAGCAGCGCGCATCCCGTGAGGAAAGTGAAAATTACCAGACCGGTTTCTATGAGAATGCTTGGATGCGCGAGAGACATCTGCAGGCGTTCCAGACTTATCAGCGCATATGTCAGAAAGCCGAGGGCGACCAAGCTGACAATAAAGCAGAGGTAGGCAATGGTTCGTTTGGACATGCGCTATCAACGTTATGGCTGGTTGAGACGGGTTATGATTCGTTATAGCTGGGTATGTATTGTTATATCGTTACGGGTTGCGAGTTAACGAGTTAGCGTGTTAACGCGTTGATTCGCTTTCATCTCTTTCCAGATTGAGTTTGCTTAAGATTTGTGACTTTGGACTAGAGACTAATCCGCTTATTCCCATTTGAAGATTTTGACTGCCACTGCCAGAGACCCAACCAGCCAGATGCCCATAACAAGCAGATCAGTACCAATGGCGGCAAAACCCTCTGCCTGGTTGATGACGGCTCTGAGGGCATCGTTGAGATAGGTGAGCGGGAGGGCGCGAACAAACGGACGGATGAATTCCGGCATGAGCTCAATCGGGAAAAAGACGCCGCTTAAGAACATCATGGGCATGGCAAAAACCTGGACGATTGGTTCCACGCTTTCTTCGTTTTTGGCCAGGGAGGCTATGATGTATCCCATGGAGAGGAACATGACGACTGAAACGCAGATGACACTCAGGAGGATGATCAGGTTGCCATGCACCGGTACGCGGTAGAGCAGCCAGCCAAAGAGGAGGAGGATAGTGCTTTGAATAACACCGAAAATAAGCCGGAACAATACCTGGCTGATCACGACATGATGTCGTTTGATCGGAGTCACAGCCAGCCGCCGGAACAGTTTTTTCTCGCGCTGGGTGACAAAGGTTGCCGAAGCAAACAGCCCGAGCTGCATGATGGACATGCCGAGGATGCCAGGAACGAGCCATTCGATCATGCGGGTTCCCTCGGTCTGGACGGATTCAGGTTTCAGGCTAATAGGATCCTTGGTCTGGGTGATGAACTGGTTCATCCCGTCGATAACCGCGGAAAGGGCAGAGAGAACAACTTCAGAACTGGTGCGGTTGGCAGGGTCATACTTGACGATAACCTGTGCTTCCTGTCTGAGGAAATCACGCGCAAATCCTTTTTCTACAATAATGACTGCCACGAGTTTTCCGTCGTGCAGTTTTTGCTCAAGGTCATCCCGGCTGCCTTCCTCGATGGCAAACATCTCGACTTCTTTCAGACCGTCGATGAGCGGCTGGACCGCATCATTGGTTTCCTCGACCGCGAGACCGACATCCATGGGGGGGTATTCTTCGTTGCCGTAGACTATGCCGAAAATGGCGATAAAGATGATCGGGAATAAAATCGTCCAGAAAAGAGTCGCTTTGTCCCGGAGTGTTTCTTTGATATTGGCAGTGAGCAGGCGAATGATTTTATCCATGGTACAATCCTTATTCTCTGATTTTTGATCCGGTAAGTTTGATGAATACATCCTCAAGGGTGGCGGAGCGGATACGTAGGTCTTTGAAGACAATCTGTTTTTCTTTGGCGGTGGCGAGCAAGGCGGTCAGCACGCCCTGCGAATCGGTCGTATAGAGGGTCAGACTGTTTTCTTCCTGATGACAGCTCTCCACGCCCGGGATGGCTGTGCAGAACTGCACATGTTTTTGGCTGCCGTTCGCGAGTTCCAGTTCGATAGTTTTTTCCTTGAAGTATTTCGTGATCAGTTCCTGCGGATGGGCAAGATCAAGAATTTTTCCATGATCCATAATGGCGACCCGGTCGCAGAGCTCTTCGGCTTCTTCCATGTAATGCGTGGTCATCATGACGGTTTTATTGTTCGCTTTGATCTGTTTGATGACTTCCCAAAGCGACCGGCGTGCCTGCGGATCAAGGCCCGTGGTTGGTTCGTCAAGGAAGACCACGAGCGGGTCGTTGACCAGGGCAAGGGCTATGGCCAGACGTTGCTTCTGACCGCCCGAGAGATTCATGGCAAGCGTGTGCTGCTTTTCATCAAGATTGAGCGAGGTAATGAGTTTGTGTACGTCAGTCTTGTGTTCGTAAAAGGAAGCGAACAGCTCGAGCGTTTCCTGTACAGTAAGGCGGTCATTCACGGCAGTGGACTGGAGCTGGACGCCGATGGATTCTGCGACATCTCCTGCCTGCTTGGATACATCAAAACCGAGCAGGGTGGCTTGACCGCTGTCGATAGGTCGCAGCCCTTCGATCATTTCAACCGTGGTGGTTTTACCGGCTCCATTCGGGCCGAGCAGACCGAAGATTTCCCCCTCGTTCACGGTGAAGCTGATACCATCAACGGCGTTGATGCCGCTATACGTTTTCACGACATTTTTTACTTCAATGACGGGCATGGGTGGTGGTATTAAGAGATAAGATATAGAGATACACAAATATACAGAGCCAAAGAGCTAGAGAGTGGAGAGGAAGTCGATTGCAAATTGCTTGATGGCATTCCAGTCCCTGAAATCATTGATTTCCCCTAATTTGAGCCGGCCGTCGCTGCTTTTCGCCTGCTGTTTGGCGATGAGGCTGAGAATGGTTTTCTTCAGCCAGCCATGGCGGGACTTGGGAGACAGGTCGATGACGCCCGGGAATGCCCGGGCAGCTGCTGGCGTGATTCCCAGTTTATCCAGCTCTTTGGTGATATAGGTGTCTGTTGCGCTTGCCGCATCTGTGATTGCTGTGGAGGAGCTGACATAGACGGCAAGCTTCTTGGCGGTCCAGAGTTGTTGGTTCTGAATAAGAAATGTTTTCACCTCGCCCATCCACTGTCCGGCCTGGATGCTTGATCCAATGATGATGCCGTCGTACCCGGACAGATTGGCAGGCATTGTTTGTTTGAGATCAACGACATTGACTTCACTGCCCCGGGCGCCGAGCGCTTCCCGCATGGCTTCTGCGGCTTCCCGGGTAGCGCCGTAGCGCGTGCCGTAGGCGATAAGGATTTTTTTTGACATGTGATGCGATTGCGGTTGATGAACAAACTAACGACGAATACAGTATGAAAAATAAACATAAGTGTCAACAGGCGAGTCTGGATTACAGAATGACGTTCTCCAGATGGTTTTTGTAGATGATTTTGCCTTGGGAATCAAACACTAGACCAATCACATCCAGCCGGCATGCTTCCCCGGTCAAGCGGTTGCTCATCTGATAGTACAGAATGGCTTTCTCAAGTTTGCGGAGCTTTGCGGGCGTCACGGCTTCCTCCGGCAGGCTTGTCCTATCCCCTCTCCGTGTTTTCACTTCCACGAATACGAAAGTTTTTCCCTGGCGGGCGATGATGTCGATTTCTCCCCATCTGCCGGCATGGTAATTGGTGCAGAGGATGGCATATCCTTTTTGGCGGAGCAGCTCTACTGCATGCTGTTCACCGATGGTACCGGTTTGTTTGTTCATGTATTCAATGGTTAACGAGTTGGCGGGTTATCGAGTTGTCGAGGTGGGTATCATTGATGCAGTTACAAACCTATATCAAGCAATTGTTTGATCGGTCTGAAGCTTGCCCGGTGTTCCGGGCAGGGACCATAGGTCAGCAGGGCTTTCTGGTGTTCTTTGGTGCCGTAGCCTTTGTGCCGGGCAAAGCCATAACGGGGATAGCGGCGGTCCAGTTCCGCCATAATTCGGTCGCGGCTGACTTTAGCGATGATGGAGGCGGCGGCGATCGAATAGCTCATCAGTTCGCCCTTGATGAAATACACCTGGGCGCGCATGAGGGGTTTGAGCTGCTCCCGTGTTTCCTGAGCCAGCAGATCCAGATCGGTTTCCTGGAATTTAAGCGCGTCGATGAGCAAATATTGCGCCGGGGTTTCCAGACGGGCGATGGCGGTAAGCATGGCTTTTTTGGTAGCAGGGACGATGCCGAGCTGATCGATTTCGCGGGCTGACGCAAGCCCGGTGCCTACGGCAAGGGCAAGCCGTTTGATAACCTCAAACCAGCGGTCGCGTTGTTTTTCGCTGAGCAGTTTGGAATCAGTCAGCCCCTGCAGCACTGTTTCGTCACAGCGGGTCGGCAGGATGACCGCGCCGGCAACCACCGGTCCTGCCCACGGACCGCGTCCGGCTTCATCAACACCGGCTATATGCAGAAATCCTTTAGCCCAGAGAAGCTGTTCCTGTTTGCATGATGGCATGGTATATGCTCAGACCGATTTTATTATGTGGCGTTACTATACCAGAAAAGTCAGCAGCTTGTAGAATAAAAAAAGTCTGGTCGTACCGACCAGACTCGGGAATTGCATCTGCAAGCGGGTATTACGCTTCACTTGTTTTCTTGGCTGATTTCCTGTCCTTTGCCCTTTGTTCCTGGGTAGCTTTTTTGCTTTCTGACTTGGCATAGATGGCGCGTTTGTCTTCTTTAATCCTGATGCTTTTCGTCTTGAGATCGCGGAGATAATAGAGGCGTGCCCGTCGAACTTTACCCTCGCGCACCAGTTCGATCTTGGCGACATTGGGTGAGTGCAGGAGGAAAGTACGTTCGACGCCGACACCGCTGGCAATGCGGCGGACGGTGAAGCTGCCGCGTATGCCTTCTCCCTTGACACGCTTGAGCACCACACCTTCAAATACCTGAATGCGCTCCTTATCTCCTTCGATAATCTTATTGTGCACCCGCACGGTATCTCCGGCAGAGAAACGAGGCAGGTCCTTTTTAAGCTGGTCCGCAACAAGTGTTTCGATTGACATAGGTCTACCTTTTATTTGGCACGTTCCCCATTATACAAAAAAGATATTCGTAAAACAATCCCCAGTTTACTTTCCGCCCTTCCCGCCTGAACGGATACGTTCGATGATGTTCTGATCCTCGACGAACTTGACGACCTTGGTCGGAACTAGTCGGTCCCAGGTATGGCCAAGGGCAATACGGCGTTTGACTTCATGGCAGCTGTACTCGTCGGGTTTGTGCAGCTGGGCGGCAAAAACCGGATATCCTGCCTCGCTGAACAGTCTGGTTACCTGCGGATGGTTGGTATAAACAACCGAGAAATTCGGGCTGAGACTGATGGCCTGGCGCACCCAGTCGCCGTCATCCACCTGGTCAGCGAGGGGGATGATTTCGATGTGCGGTTGGGCGATGACTGCTTCATTGCCTTCGATCGGCGGCCAGTCGGCGGTAGCGAATACATCGAGGAGGAGGGAGCGGCGTTCATCGTAGCTGAGCGGCTGTTCGGCCGTCTGTTTCTGATCAGCGCCGGCTATGCCGATGATGATTTTGGGGAAACGGGCGGCGATTTGTTTGAGGGCTTTCATGTGGCCGCGGTGCAAAGGCTGGAACTGCCCGATGAACAAGGCAGTTTCCGTATTGGTTTCCTTTTCCCGTAGCTTGATTACGGTTCCGAGCGCGCCGTTGACAAAGCTGCTCGTACTTTCTTCGCTGAATTCCTTGGCCAGTTCAACCGCTTCGTCCACTGCTACTTTCGGTGGCACTGACTTGGCGATGTATAATTCATAAATAGCGATCCGGAGGATGTTCAGGTCAAGCTTGGGTAGTTGCCTGAGCGGCCACTCGGGGGCGCAGCGGGCGATGATCTGGTCAATCTGTGCCCGCTCTGTTTCCACCCCGTGCAGAAGCTGGGCAACCAGTTTGGCATCGCAGACCGGCGGCAACATTTCCTGTTTTATCCGTTCGGCAGCTGTATTCAGGTCAACCGGGTGAAAGCTCGCTTCGAAGAGAACCTGCAAGGCTAATTTGCGTGCTTCGTGGCGTCCATCCACTGTTTGTTTGAGAGGTTTTTTCATGGTGCAGCATTCCGTAACAGTTGTTTGGAGTGTATCATATCTTCTCTGGTTGACAAATGAGGTAATTTGCGATGAGATACACTGGTATATGACCTGGCTGTTAAATAGTATTGGATTAGAGGAAAATTGTCTACCATGCAGGAAACGTTGTATATAGTCATGCCCGCGTATAATGAAGCTGAGAATATCGAAGCTGCAGTACACGATTGGTATGAGGTCGTCCGGAAAATCGGTTCGGACAGCCGGCTCGTGGTTGTTGATGACGGGAGCACTGATACGACCCCGGCGCTGCTTGGGTTGCTGGAAAAAGAACTAACGCAGCTTGTCGTGTATACAAAAAAAAACGGAGGACATGGAGCCGCCTGTCTTGCGGGTTACCGGTTTGCACTGGAGCAGAAACCTGACTATGTATTTCAGACAGATAGTGACGGCCAGACCTGCCCGGATGACTTCTGGATGTTCTGGGAGCTGCGGAATCGATATGATGTGCAGATCGGCAGGCGGGTTAAAAGGCAGGACGGATGGTCCCGCCGGTTCGTTGCTTTCGTCCTCAAGCTCGTGATTCTCGGGATGTTCCGTCTGCGCATCCCCGATGCCAACTGCCCATTCCGCCTCATGCGTGCGACGACCTTGGCAGCATATCTGCCTAAAGTGCCGGAAGATTATTTTCTGAGCAATATTCTTCTGGCCATCATTTTCACCAAATATCATGTATCGCAGGCATATCATCCGATTACCTTTCTCCCGCGTAGAACAGGCGTTAATTCTGTCCATATTGGTTCCATCGTCCGTATCGGCAGACAGGCATTGCGTGATTTTTTCAAATTTCGAGCGAATGTATGAAGTTTTCGCGTACCCGTACCACAGGACTTTTTCTGTTCGTGCTCGGATGCTGCCTGAGTTACTGGCTGCGGTTCTGGCTGGCAACATTCGGTTCGAATTATGATTTCGAATCATATACCATTGTCGGGGATATTGTTCGCGCGGGCGGTACGGTCTATAGCGAGACAACCCGCTACAATTACGGACCCTGGTTTGCCCAGCTGCTTGGCTGGTTTGCGCAGTTGGCGTCCGGTACTATATTGCCGCTGGTGGTTTTCCGCATGCTGATAATTACCACGCTTACCCTGGCTGATGTATTCATCGCCGGAGTGATCTGGAAACGCTATTCGCTAGGCAAAGCGCTGCTCTATCTCCTCAATCCGGTGCTGCTCCTGATCGGCGGCTATCACAACCAGTTTGATAATCTGGCGCTGGCTTTCGGACTGGCAGCAGTAATCCTATTGGAGTCCAATCGTGATAACGCCAACTTCCGCTGGCAGGATAGTGTTGGTTTGGTACTTCTCGGGATCTCGCTGATTATCAAGCATGTCCTCTTTCTCTACCCCGTCTGGCTGTTTTTTTCCCAGAAATCCCTGCGAAAAAAAATTGTGTACCTCTGCGTACCGATCGGCATTTTTCTCGCGAGTTTCATTCCGTATTGGAGCACGGGGAAAGCCGGTATCATTGAAAATGTTTTCCTTTATGAATCCAAGGCAAACTTTCCCTTCTGGCGTTTACTCCGTGTGCTGGGTCGCGAAATACTCGGTTTACAGCTGCCCGATCTGTCACCCTATGCCCTTCTGGTAAGCAGCTGTTTGATCCTCGCAGTCGGTTATTCAGTACGCCATAAAAAAATCGCCGATAGTTTTTGCTGGTATCTACTGAGCGTGGTTTTGTTCGCTCCGGCGATTGCCAACCAGTATCTGGCGATTCCGATTCTGGCTTTGACTGTTTACTGCGGATTCTGGCCGTTACTCTATTCTGGTTTTGTGACTTTTTTTCTCGTCATGCATCCCGATGGATTGGGGTTGATCAGCAAGCTTGGTACGCAATACTCGCGCTATCGCTTCGAGCTGTACGGATATACTCTAGTGGTTTTTCTCTTATTGCTCGTGGCAGCGACAAGAAGCAGCAAGATTACAGTTATCGGTACTCGTCAAAAAGTGACTGGTCCGTAGGAGCTGGTTCTTCGTCCGGAAAGGCAGCCGGGGCGGATCTGGGCAGCGAGGTACGCAGGATTTCCCGCGGTTTGCTCCCATCGGCGGGACTGAGAACTCCCTGCATTTCCAGAATATCGATGAGCCGGGCAGCCCGGGCATAGCCGATACGCAGGCGGCGCTGCAGCAGTGAGGCAGAGCCGCGCCCTTCCCTGACAACCTCTTCGAGTGCGGCAGGCAGCAGGTCGTCTTCGTATTCTTCGTTATCCTGTCTGGTAGGGATGCCGACCGGCTGGTTAATGATTTCTTCGAGGTACTCGGGGGTGCCTTGACCGCTCCAAAACTGTACGAGCCGTTCCACTTCTGCATCCGAGACAAATACGCCCTGCAGACGGATCATTTTACTTACATCCGGGGCGTGATAGAGCATATCGCCCTTGCCGAGCAGTTTTTCCGCGCCCATGGCATCGAGCACGACCCGGGAATCTATCTGGCTGGCCACGGCAAAGCAGATGCGCGCCGGGATATTGGCCTTGATCAGGCCGGTAACGACATCGACCGAAGGTCGCTGCGTGGCGAGAACGAGATGAATGCCTGTGGCGCGGGCTTTCTGGGCAAGCCGGCAGATGAGCTCCTCCACTTCCACCGGCGAGGCGAGAATGAGATCAGCGAGCTCGTCAACGAGGACGATGATGTAAGGAAGTTTGGTAAGCTCATCGACCTGTTTGGCGTTATAAATTTCAATATTGCGCGCCCCGGACGCGCCGAAAACTTTATACCGGCGTTCCATTTCGTTGATGGTCCATTTCAGGCTGCTGATCATTTTTTGGGGCTTGGTGATAACCTTGGAGAGGAGGTGGGGGATGCCATTGTAGCGGGAGAGCTCCACCACCTTGGGGTCTACCATGATAAATTTGACCTGGCCCGGATTATATTTATACAAAACGCTGCCGATGACACTATTGATGCAGACGCTTTTTCCCGACCCGGTCGCACCGGCGATGAGCAGATGGGGCATTTTGACGAGATCGGCGAAAAAGACATCGCCGGAAACATTCTTGCCAAGCGCCAGCGGCATGATGTGTTTGCTTTTCTGAAATTCGCTTGTCTGGAGCAGTCCGCGCAGGGTAACCGTGGCCGCGTTGTAGTTCGGTACCTCGATACCGACATAGGGCTTACCGGGGATCGGGGCCTCTAGGCGGATCTGGGGAGTGGCGAGTGCCAGCGCCAGATCGTTCTGCAGGGAGGTGATTTTTGATACCTTTACCCCCACAGCCGGTTCTAGGGCATACTGCGTGATTGTGGGGCCGGTGTTGATTTCCACGACCTTGGTTTCCACCCCGAAGCTAAGCAGGGTATTTTCAATGATGCGGGCCCGTTTTTCCGGATCTCCCTGGGCAGCCTGCTCGCGGGGCAGCGGGTCAAGGAGATCAAGAGGGGGGAGAAACCAGACAGAAGATTTTGTCGGGGTTGCAGGGGAAGGTGTCCGGACTTCTGGTTCCAGATGCGGTTCGGCTCTTTCGATTCTTTTTTGGGAAAAGGCCACCTCCCGGTAGTCTTCCCTGAGGGGGAACGGTTCTGGAGGCGGTGTATCGTCAGGTTCCGGTTCTTCATACGTTCTCGATCGTGACTTGGGTGGCGTTTGCTGCTGCTGGCGTTCAATGGCGGCGTTCCGCAGGGAGGCAAATGCTTCCTGCAGCCGTTCGCTTGCCGCAGTCAGAAAAGCAGACAGGCGTTCAGCGAGGGATTCGAGCGAGAGATTGGTGAGGATCATGATGCCAGTGAGGATGAGCGCTATTTCCAGAACACCGGTGAGGAAGGAGCCAAGGAAAAAGCTGACAGTTTTAGATAAAGCATAACCAAGCCGTCCGCCATGGGTCGTCTCGAGTGCAAAGGGGGTTTTGGCTGCGATGAGTGGCAGTTCGAGCAGACCGAGGAGCGCCCAGGCAATACCTCCAGCCCAGGCGATGCGGCTGTAGCGTTCCCAGATGCGCGCCGGGAACAGCAGTTGCACCCCGATGAAAAAGGAAGCTATGCTTACAAACCAACCGCCCTTGCCGAACATGCCGACCAGAAAGCTGCGGAGCGCGAAGCCGGTTTCCCCTTCGGTTTTGTACATGACTACCAGACTGGCAAGCCCGAAGGTGAAGAAAAAGACCGAGAAGATTTCCCGGACGAGTTGCTGCTGTTCTTTTTTGGTCCGGCGCCGGCGTACAGTAGTACGGGTACTCTTTGCCGTTCGTTTCGTTTTCCGTTTGTTTTTTTTGGTGCGCGCCAAAGTCTGCCTGCCTGCGTTGATAGACTAACGTGGATACTATAACAGAGGCCCTTTTCCCAAGACAAGACGCTATTCGATCTCGATGACCACGGGCAGGATCATGGGATTGCGTTCGGTTTTTTCGTAGAGGAAATCCTTGAGCTTGGTGCGGATTTCACCTCTGATGAGCACCGGGTCGGGAGTTGTGAGCTGGCGGTTGAATTTGCGTACCGTGTCGATAACGAGCTGTTTTGCTTCCTTGATCAGTTCTTTGGATTCTTTGACATAAACAAATCCGCGTGACACGACTTCCGGGGTGCCGATCACCGTGGCAGTTCCTTTTTTAATCGTAACGACGATGAGAAAGATGCCCGCTTCGCTCATCACCTGTCGATCCTTGAGCACGACATTGCCGATATCGCCGACACCGGAGCCGTCCACGAGCACATAGCCGGCTTCCTTGCCATTATGAATGGTGACGTCTCTCTCAGTGATTTCAAGGGTATTGCCGTTTTCCAGGATAAAGATGTTGTCCTCCTTGATTCCCAGACCCTGAGCCATGTCAGCGTGTGCAACCAAGTGGCGGCGTTCGCCGTGGCCAGGCATGAAATACTTGGGCCGGACGAGGCTGAGCATGAGCTTGTGTTCTTCCTGGCGGGCATGACCGGACACATGGACATCCATGTCATTGCCATGGATCACCGAAGCGCCGAGCTTGTAGAGTTCGTTGATCGTGCGGTAGACATGTTCCTCATTGCCGGGGATGGCATCTGCGGAGATGATGATGGTATCGCCTTTTTTGATCTTGATCTGGCGGTGTGCTCCCTGGGACATGCGGACAAGAACGGAATACGCTTCCCCCTGGCTGCCGGTGCTGATAATGGTGAGCTTGTGATCCGGAATGCCGCTGATCTGGGTAGGAGCGACAAGGATATCCTTCGACGGCAGCTTGAGGTAGCCGAGCTCGATGGCAATATTGACATTGTTCACCATGCTCCGACCGTTGATGCATACCTTGCGACCATGGTCATGGGAGGCCTGGATGATCTGCTGAATGCGGTTGAGGTTTGTGGCAAAAGAAGCGACGATGACCCGGCTTTTCGTCTTGGAGAAGATACGGTCAATACTGTCCGCGATTTTGGATTCCGAGAGGGTATAGCCGGGCAGTTCGGCGTTGGTGCTGTCCGACATGAGGAGGAGCGTACCATCGTCCCCGTACTTGGCGAGCTGGCCGGTGTCAGCCAGCTTCATGTCCGGAGGGGTGAAATCGAATTTGAAGTCTCCGGTGTGTATGACTGTGCCGAGCGGTGTACGGATAGCGAGGCCGACTGAATCAGGGATACTGTGGTTCACGGCAAAGGGTTCAATGGTGAAATCCCCGAGCGGGATTTCCTGCTTTGGCTTGATAATTTTTAAAACTGCCTTATCGAGCAGCTGATGTTCCTTGAGGTTGACCGAGATCAACCCCTGGGTAAGCCGGGTGGCGTAGATGGGCGGATTGCCCAGTTCGGAGAGCACGTAGGGTATGCCCCCTTTGTGGTCTTCATGACCGTGGGTGATGAAAATGCCGCGGATCTGCCTTTTTTTATTTCTGAGATAACTGATATCCGGGATGACGAAGTCAACCCCGAGCATGGTGGAGTCAGGAAATTTGAGTCCGACATCCACGATGATGATATCGCGGCGTGTTTCATAGACCGTCATGTTTTTACCGATTTCTCCGAGACCCCCCAGCGGGGTGATGCGGAGAATCTTATCGGCTTTTTTTCCGGTATGTGCTAATCGTTTGTTCATGGAGAATACGTACTTGCAATTAATGAATAAGTAAGTTTTGGTAAATGATTTTTTTTAAAAGGTATCTGAGGTACTGTTCAGCCCGAATGTGCGCAGAAGTCCGGTAATCGGTTGTGCTGGGTTGCACGTCTTCTGAACTGGGGAAACGCTTCAGTTAATTCTGTTTCCGGAGGGATCAGTCAGAGCTGAACAGGGAGGATAAAGAGGAAGGGAATTAAAGTAAAATGTAATCTTTGAGGTTGGCGGCAGAAATCGTGTATTCTTTTTGCCCGGTGCTGATCACCTGACGGGCAACCCGGAAGAGGATCTCGCCGATGGTATGCTGGGTGGTGCGCATGCCGGAATCCCATTTGTAGGGGTCGAGGATTTTGGACCAGATATCATCGGCAAAGGTGACGCTGACACCATTTTGGGTCAGGCCTGCCTCTTTCATTTTCTGAGGAATGACAAAGGTCTGGGTGATGTATTTTTTATCCTCGCGATTATAATCCGGCAGGCTGATCAATTCGATACGGTCGAGAATAGGGCTTTCTGCCCCGAGGAGTTTGTTGGCGGTGCCGATAAAGAGTACGTGGGAAAGATCATAGGGATAATCAACAAAATGGTCTGAAAAAGTCGAGTTCTGTTCGGGATCAAGGATTTCCAGGAAAGCCGCCATAGTTTCACCGCCGAGCAAACCGCCTCCTCCGACCTTGTCAATTTCATCCAGACAGATGACCGGATTGCGCACTCCGGCCCGGCGCATGCCTTTGATGATCAGACTCGGCTCGGCATCCGGCTGAAAGCGGGACTTGCCCCTGATCTGGGAGACATCGCCGAGCGAAGCCATGGAGATACGCACGAATTTCCGTCCAAGCGCTTCGGCAATGATTTTTGAAATGGTCGTCTTGCCGGTGCCGGGCGGCCCGACAAAGCAAAGCACCATACCTTTGGCCTTGCCGGCAGTCAGCTTCTGGGCAGCGATGAAGTCCAGAACACGTTCCTTGATTTTTTCCATCCCATAGTGGCCTTCGTCGAGGATCTTGCGGGCATCCTCCAGGGAGAGATTATCCTTTGATTCCTCATACCAGGGCAGGTGATAGATCCAGTCAAGCCAGCGGCCGAGGGTGTCCATTTTATCAAGTTCATGGGCATGCTCCAGGAGAGCCATGCGCCGGAGGCTGCGTTTGACCTCATCGGCCACGTCAGCGGGGAGGCGTTTACCCTGAAACTGCTGTGCCAGTTTTTCTGCGGTGGATTGGATGGTAGCTGTTTCGCTCATGCGCTGTCTGACAATGTGTTCCAAGTAATCATACTATTATACACTGTTTGTGCCGGTATAGCAATGAATCGGGGAAATGCTTATTCACGGATAAGGGCGTGCAGCTGGCTGATTTCCACTCCAGCCTCCCGGGAAGTCGTGCCGAGCAGGGCTTTGCACGGAGCAAGCTCTGTTTCAAGAGCCGGCAGGTCGAAGGCTGCCGTGGTATCGGTCGCCAGGGGAAGGATTGTATATCCGGATGACAGTATGTCCATGGTTTCTTCCCGGTTCAGGTAGACCAGACCGGTGATGTCTTCGGGAATGCTGCGGTACAGGGCTGAAAAATCAGGTTGGGCGAGCAGGCTTTTTTCCGTGCCCTGCTCGACTGCCAGAAAAGAATTGATCGCATCTGCATCTGTGGTGATGATGATCAGATCGCCGACCTGAGCGTATGCCAGCTGCAGATAGGCAGGGAAATTAGGAGCAGAGAGAACCGTTGCCTCCACGCCATTCAGGTTTTGTTTGCTCAGAAGCGAACCAGTCTGCGTCAGGTCATATGCAGGGTTGAGTGCCAGACGTGCCAGGAGCGCGGTTTCGCCTGCCTGCATGATCTGGTTGAGGGAGTTTTGTGCCTGTTCCATATTCTCAACTTTAAGCAGGAGATTGAGCGACGGATATTCACTGCCCGGCAGGAGGACGATGGCATAGGGCGCATTGAGCCAGCTCATGAGGGTGTCGTCCCAGGAGAGCAGGTAGGGAGCAGCGCTCAGTCCTGCTTTCAGGGCGTCAAGCTGCGCGGTTATTTCCGGATCGAGATACATCTGGTTTTCCAGGGCATAACTGATAGTTGTTTTGAGATTACCGCCTTCAAAATAGGCTGCGGCTGTAGCAGGCGCGCGGCTGACCATTTCGGGATTGAAACTGCTTGCTCCGTTGCGGAATCCGGCACCGAGATTTGGCTGGTACGAGCTATAGCCGCGCAGGGAGAGGCCGTCTGTAGCGCTGGTCAGGGCAAAGCCGATCAGGCTGTAAAGTCGAGAAGCAGATTCGCTCTGTGTACCGGTGAGCAGGGAGACCGGGTCGAAACTGAGTACGGGCAGAATGCCGGTACTTTGGGTTATCGCTTCTGCTGCCGCAGGACTGATAAAGAGCCTCGCGAGACGGTCAGCCGGGAGTTCCTGCTTGATTTCCTTGTATCCGGTCGTGGCTGTGAAAGCGGGGGATGATTTGGGATCTGCATAGATGTCGAGACAAGCCTGGAGGAAATTACGGTCATTGGCAACGATAAAAAATTTGCCGGCATAGGCGATATACCCGGTATGGATCGGAGATGCATCACCCTCAGCTGGAGCAGCGGCCAGACTGTTGGGATCTGCCGGCAGCGGCTGTCCGCCCACCCTGGCTTCCACAACGAGGATCTCGATATCCCTGTAGCGGTCAGTCGTTGCTTTTGCCTGTTCCAGCGTGACAAGTTTGTCGATAAAAGTTTTGGTCTGATCCATGTTTTTGGATTGAATAATGATCCCGAGATTGGCTGGAGTTTCTCCTTCCGGAAGCGTATACATCAGGCCGAATTCTGCCCCGATCCAGGGCTGGATGTCGTTTTGCCAGCAGACTGAGGCTGTATCAGCTGCATCGCAGTCAGCATCGAGCCAGGCACTCAGGCTGAGAGTGAATCGAGAGGAGGCAGGAAAGAGGCTCCAGAGATTCTGCAGTTGCGTCAGCTGGGTTGCCTCCGGATCTGCCGCCGCGATCATAACCATGTCCGCATCTGCCGGAACAAGGTCGATAACTTCATCAATGCGTTTGATAGACAGGCCGCTGATCAGATTGGGAAACGGGAAATCACCCAGCAGGGGGAGCCGTCCAAGCAGTCCCCAGGCGCCGACCAGTCCGAAGAGAAGCAGTCCCATCACAATAAGCACTAGTCCCAGTGGTGATTTACCGGTGCGGGGTTCACGAACCGGGACGCGGGTCGGCTTGGCGGCCGGAGCGGGCGTTGTGCCGATACTGCTCGTCTGCAGCGCTGCTTCCGGACGCGGATTTGCCTGCGGAGGCCTGATGCCATCGCTCATAAAAATCCGCTGACCACACTTAGTACAGAATGCCTTGCTCGGTTCGAGTACCGCTCCGCATTTGGGGCAATTCATGTGATACTCCTCGTTTGTTTTGGTTATACGTGGGAATTATGGAAAAAAACAGGCAGAGACCGTACACGGTGCTGCTTTGCATGCCGCAGTGATGAGGCATAACGGGGCGTGATAGCGCCAATCATCTATTTTTGTGCTTGTTCGGCGTCAGCTGCTTTTTTGGATAGGTTGACGCGTCCCTGGGAATCGATTTCTACGACTTTGACGGAAATGGTTTCCCCGATTTTGACGATATCTTCTACTTTATTGACGCGGAAGGGTGCGAGATTGGATATGTGCACGAGGCCTTCTTTGCCGGGAAGGATTTCGACGAATGCGCCGAAGTTCATAATGCGCGTGACTTTGCCGGAGTAGATTTTCCCAACTTCCGCCTCGGCCGTCAAGTTCTGGATGATGGTGATGGCTTTCTGAATGCCTGCGTCATCAACCGAGGCGATCATAACGAGGCCATCGTCCTCGATGTCAATTTCCACGCCGGTTTCCTGGATGATCTTGTTGATCACCTTGCCACCGGAGCCGATGACATCCCGGATCTTTTCCGGATCGATGCGGATAGAAACAATCTTGGGCGCGTAGGGCGAAAGATTGGGACGCGGTTCGGAAAGCGCCTTGGACATTTCAGCCAGGATATGCATCCGGCCGGCACGAGCCTGTTCGAGCGCCTGCGCCATGATTTCCGGGGTAAGTCCTTTGATCTTGATATCCATCTGCAGGGCCGTAATGCCGTCTCGCGTGCCGGCGACCTTGAAATCCATGTCCCCGCAGAAATCCTCCATGCCCTGGATGTCGGAGAGGATGGCGTAGGACTGTTCGTCCTGCCAGACCAGTCCCATGGCAATACCCGCTACCGGCTTGGTGATCTTTACGCCCGCATCCATGAGGCTGAGGCTGCTGCCGCACACCGAGGCCATGGATGAGGAACCGTTCTGGGA
>JAKQHK010000131.1 GCA_029573015.1 bacterium | reverse complement strand
CGGTGGGCAACGGTATTCTCGTTCACAATGAGAAGGGAGAATTTCTCCCCCGTGAAATCTTCAAGGACAGCACTGCTTTTCAGGCGCACCTCGTCACGGATGCCGATGGTCACGCCACGAGCACGGTTACCCTTCCGCATAACCTGACCACCTGGGTGGTCGTAGCCAAGGTCGTCACTACTGATACAGAAGTCGGGGAAGCACAGGAAGAATTGCTCGTCACCAAGGATCTGATCGTCCGACCGAGCGTGCCTAATTATCTTGTGGAGGGAGACGCGCTTACATTCACGGCCATGGTCCATAATTACAGCGGTGCAGAACAGAATATTGCGGTGGATTTGACTGGTAGCGGTTTTGCGCATGCAGGAGGTGAACGTCAGGAGATAACCCTGGCAGATGGAGGAAGTGAAACTGTGGAGTATACCGTGACCATCGCAGATGAGGCGGAAGCCGCGTTTGATATCAAAGCGCAGACAGCCGATGGAGCGTATGTTGACGAAGTGCGCCAGAACACACCGATTTATGCCAATACCGTAGAAAAGCATCAGGCATATTTCTGGGAGGCAGGGGATGGTGAGTCACATACCTTTGAGTATACCGGTGTTCAGGACACGAGAGACAGACTGCAGTTACGGATAACCCCGACGCTCGCAGACTCCCTATACTATCTCTGTTACTACATTTGCGGGAGTGAGTATGGGACAACCCCGGAGCTCGCAGAACAGTTGCTCGCCCAGACCGCCATCTATGCTCAGTATGATAGGCTCAATACCTGGTATTCTAGAGAAGCACTGCAAAAAAGCATGGAGGATGAGGTGATCGCCATCCAGAACCTCTATCGGGGAGACGTGGGATGGGGATACTTTGATTATGATGCAGCTGATACGTATCTATCAGCGTATGCGTTCATGACCCTCGGCTTGGCTCAGAAGCTGGATGCAGGCTTGCCGGTATCGGAAAGCATCATGGCAAATGCCGCGACTCTGCTGGCTGCGAAGCTGTCTGACGATACGGTCAGTCTGGATGACAAAGCATTGATTCTCTATGGACTGGCGATAAGCGGGCATGGTGATCTGGTGGCAACCCAGGCGTACGCAGAGCGGGCGAATGAAATGCTTTCTGGTAGTGTCGCCCACCTGGCTCTGGCACTCCGCGAGCTGGGAGACGAGGAGCGCGGCCGGGCGTTGTTGTTCGGTCTTGAGCCCCGCTTGCAGTACGAGGATACGCTAACCTATCTCGATGACACCGCCGCATCATACCAGCATACCCAGACCAAGGTGTACCAGACCAGTCTGGTGCTACAGGCGCTGAGTGAATATGCAGTTGATGAAGATTATGTCGTCACGATGGCCAACTGGCTCAATCAGTCCCGTCGCAGTTTTGATTGGTACAATGTCTTTGACAACAGTCAGGGACTGCGCGGGCTGCTCGCCTATGCGGTCGCGCACGATAATTTCGGGGCAACGTATAATTATACCGTTGCTCTGAACGGCGAATCCGTGGCTCAGGGAAAGGTTTCCCAAGGTCAGATCAGTGAGGGACAAAGCTTGGTTGATATTCCGATGGAAAAATTGGCAGCAGGAACAAATACCCTGACAGTATCTCTCGACGCAGCTGGAGCACTGTATTTATCCGGCGATCTCATGTACTGGACTGAAGGCATACCAGAGAGTTCCCGGGTAAGCATAGTTCGTGTATACCGCAATCAGGAGCGAGCTGAACGGCAGGAATTCAATCTAGGCGATCTGGCGATCGTGGAAATCAGGTATGACGGCAGCGATCTGGAAGGGAGCGAATATTCCCGGGTGCATTACCAGTTGACGGATTATCTTCCTGCCGGCTTTGAAGTGGTTAACACGGCACTGGACAATATTTCCCAGTATGAATCACAACAGGTCTGGGATGTTCTTGATGATGTGCCTGATCCCCTGAAGCTGTGGACTTGGGATCACTATGGACTGGATAGTATCCGCAGGGAGTTTGGGCACGGGATTCCGGCTGTTGACCAGTATTGGAAATATCCCAAGATCACTCGCGTCCTGGTTCGGGCATCCTTCAAGGGGCAATTTTCTGCCCGGCCGAGCGTGCTGACGAGTGAAAATATACCGTCTGTATACGCCTATAGCACCGCTGGTACGGTTACCATCAAATAAGTGAATTGAGTATCTTCGGTCATTCCAGTGAGGCATCCGCCGCAGGCGGATGCCTCTCAGTTTAACCATTGCTTATCCTGTCCACGTATGCGCACTAGATCGATTATTTTCATCGTCACGGTTACAAGCGTGTTAAGCGCAGGCGTCATCTGGTTTGCTTTGGCTAGACCTTCCGAGGATAGCGTGCAAATCGTTTTATCTGATACCCAGCTTCAGTGGCAGAAAGCGCGTACGTATGGAGCCAATGCCCGCGAGTTACCACAAGAGGCTGGGCAGATTATCGCGGCGATTGGTCCGCACCATCTACCGTACAGTTCTGGCTTGCTTAAAGGGCTGTATGAAACGATCGCCCAGAACAAACCGGATCTGCGCACGATTGTCCTCATGGCACCGGATCATTACCAGGCAGCAGCAGAGTCGGCAGTCACCGCTGCGATAACGTATGAGACATCACTTGGTAAAACATATACTGACGATTCGTTGTTTAGCGAGTTAGTTCAGAGTGGACTAGTTTTACATGACCAGCAGGTGTTTGCGGATGAACATGCAGTCTATACTCATATACCCTACATCCAAACCTACCTGCCTGATGTCCGGATCGTACCGCTGCTCATCCGGCCAGACATGCAGGGACAGGAAGCGCAGGAGCTGGGTGTCTGGCTGGCTGGTCGTTTACCACCAGACACACTTCTGATTCTTAGTACAGATCTATCTCACTACCAGCCTGCTGAACTTGCCCGACTGGAAGACCAGGACACAGTCGAAATCCTGCAGACCATCGACAGCTCACGTGTCGGAGAGGCGATCACTGATGCTGGTCCGGCGCTTGTCGTGCTGTTTACTTTCCTCAACCAGCGGAACAGCAGCGAGGGCATAGTGCTTGGAACAGGCAATCAAGCTGATTTCGGGGCAGACCGGGAATCAACGACCGGGTATGCGACGCTGGTGTACTGGGTCAGCCGTTGATGATTTGCTCTTCGATTTCAAAGGCTGCGGGTAGGATGAGGCGTTTGTACATGAGCAGGGCAAGTTCTTCAGGCAGGCCGAGCGCTTGGCATTGTTTTTTCGTGCTGTCGATCAGTTCACGCTCACGGTCTGGTTTGCGGACAGCGATGCCGCGGGCTTTTTTGTACAAACTAACTTGCTCGATCCAGCGGTAGCGTTCGATGAGCACTGCGACGATATCCGGATCATCAAGATCAAAGAAAAATAAAAGCGTCTGCAAGTCAGCTTCGGTCAGAGGAATACCCCTGCCCTGTTCATCCGGGAAGTCAGAGCCATGAAGGATGCGCTGAATGGCTTTGTCATCTTCAGACAAGTTTTCAAGTTTGGAGCGGCAGGCTTGGTCGCGGATGCCGGCAGAGATGGTTCGGTAGAAGCGGAGGAGGAAGACAACCCCCTCTAACTTACCCTTTTGATAAGGGGGAGAATGTCTGGCGGCAAAGAGCTGAAGTAGTCGGGAACCGCAGGCATCTAGCCCGATACGGATGTCTTCGAGATTTGGTTCAGCAGGTTGATTCATACAGAGGCTCTGGTATAGGAACCGATGACTTTGAGTACATCTGTGATGCGCTTCAAGCCGTTCAGGGCGAACTGGACAGGTTCGGATTCCAGATTGCCGTCCAGGTCGAGGTGAAAAACATAATTGCCGAGCATTTTGGCTGATGGCCGGACCGCGATGGTGATAAGATTGATGTTTTCCCGTGCAAAGTATCCAAGCGATTCATAAAGGCAACCGGGTTTGTCTTTTTCAAAATAATAGGCAATGGAAAATTTGTTGTGTTCGGGTTGGACATTGAGTTCAGGTCCGATGAGCCAGAAGCGGGTGACATTATCTGGAAAATCTTCGATGCTTGTTGCCAGAATTTTGAGCTGGTACTGCGCAGCGGCGAGCTCGGGTCCGATGGCTGCGGCATTCGTCAGGCTATGGGCATGAATCGCTTCCATACCTGCAGTATTACTCGCCACTGCTTCGAGTGTGGCTTTTGGATACTTTTTTACCAGCCATTCACGGCATTGGGCGAGTGCCTGCGGATGAGCAAGGATAGTGGTAATGGTTTCGTGTTCCGGATGAGCGCAGAGGCAGTGATGGATAGGAAGAATGAGCTCTCCCTGTACTTTGAGATCGAGCTTGTAGAGGAGGTCAAGATTTTCCCGTACCATGCCATGAATCATGTTTTCTATAGCTATGACACCAAAGTTAGCTTTTCCTTTTTTCACTGCCTGCATAACATCGGCAGACGTCGGCTGTGCGAGGAGATCTGCGTCCGGGTTAAACTGTCTGGCAGCCTGTTCAGTAAACGTTCCAGTCGGTCCGAGATAGGCGAGGGTGGTCATTGCTGATCCTTGAAATAAAAGTTAAAAATGGATGTGATCACGTTGTTTTATCCTGTCTTTCAACCAACGCTTTGATCAGGTCGTTGCTTTCTGCAAGCGCCTGCTCCTTGAAATCGCCGAGATACTCAGCGGCTTTTTGAAAATAGTCTATAAATGCAGCGAGATCTCGCTGCTCTACGGTCTGAAACAATTTACTCACCGACTGCAGATGGGTATGCAGAACTTCCCTTGTTTCCGGATTCAGAACCTGAATTGCGGCATAGAGCCCCGGGTCCTGGGCAAGGATACGGCCCTCCATGTCCAGATGAATTTTATACACCGGGGAGGTAAAGCTCAAGGACGCGGGTATATCAACCCCCAGCTCTCTGAGGGTGTGGGCAATGGTTATGGCAGAAAAATGGGTGAGCCCCTGGACAATTGCCATCATGCGATCATGTTCCGCCGGGGTGGATATTTTGACCGTAGCCTTATTTGCTTTAAGTAATCGTTCCCACCAACCTTTCCAGCGCTTGACACGGACTGGACAGACGATCACTGTCTGTTCCACGATGGAATCCACCATGGGTCCGAACATGGGATGACAGCCGATGACTTCTGCCTGCGAGCGCAGCATGGCATTGACTGCCGGCGTTTTGATAGAGGTAAAATCCATCCACAGCTGTTCAGGTTTGGCCAGCGGTGCGAGCTCCCTGATGACCTCAGGAGTGATGTCTATGGGCAAGGAAAATATCACCACATCGCTTCGGGCTATGAGCTTTTCGCTCGTCAGCTTGGTGTGCTGGTCAGCGATTAGAACTTGGTAGCCGTTAGCCTTGAAAAAACGGGCAAACCAGGAGCCGGTTTTGCCTCTGCCGCCGATGATGCCGATAACGGGTTGTTTTTGAATCATGGGAGTAGGGGTTAGAATTTAGAATATAGAAGATAGAGGATAGAGGATAGAGTTAAGAACGGATAAGATGTGGTTATAGACACTGCGCTTTGTAGCGCAGCAGGTGATCCGAGAGCGTGATGGCTACCATGGCTTCCACGACCGGGACAGCCCGGGGGAGCACGCAAGGATCATGACGACCGCGGGCTTCGATCATCGTGTTTTTACCGGCGGTCGTGACAGTCTGCTGCCTGAGTCCGATAGTTGAGGTAGGCTTGAAAGCAATGCGCAGGATGATGTCCTGGCCGGAACTGATACCGCCGAGAATACCTCCAGCATGGTTCGTTTTCGTAGTTATTTTTCCACGAGTTGCTTGGAAAGGATCGTTATGATTTGAACCATACAATCGCGTGCTCGCAAAACCATCACCAATTTCAAAACCCTTGGTAGCTGGAATACTGAGGCAGGCTTTTGCAAGGTCAGCACTCAGCTTGTCAAATACCGGTTCGCCCAGTCCGACCGGGCACCCGCGGATCACGCATTCAACGATGCCACCGATGGAATCGCCTTTGGCTTTTATAGTGGTAATTAATTTTTCCATCTCGCGCGCTTTGGCCTGGACGGGGCAGCGGACCAGATTCTTGTCGATTGCTTCACGTGTTACCGTGGCTGGATTGACGGCTGCTTCGATACGACCGACGGATTTCGTATAAGCCAGGATGGATATTTTTTCTTTTTGGAGAATCAGTTTGGCAATAGCACCGGCAGCGACACGTCCGACAGTTTCGCGGGCGCTCGCCCGGCCTCCTCCCTGCCAGTTGCGGACTCCGTATTTTTGTTCATAGGTGTAGTCAGCATGCCCAGGTCGGAACATGCGGCTGAATCCCAGATAATCCTCGCTGCGGGCATCTTCGTTCCAGACAAGCAGAGATATCGGAGTCCCCAGAGTTTTTCCTTGGAATACGCCGGATAGTATCTGCACAGCATCGCTTTCTGCCCGTTCAGTAGTCAGTTCGTTTTGCCCAGGCTTGCGCCGGTCGAGGTCGCGTTGGATAAGCGCTTCGCTGAGCTTGAGGCGGGGAGGGCAGCCGTCAATAACCACGCCGACTGCGCCGCCATGTGATTCACCCCACGTCGTAATACGGAATAACTCACCAAAGCTATTACCTGGCATAGGAACTCCTCTTGCGTTAGGTATAATCAGGGAACACTATGAGCAAGCATACTGTCTGCAGCAGTGATACTCGTGAGTTGGTTATGCGGGATCGTTATCTCTGGTCTTCCCATAGCATAGGAAGCCACCTGGTATTCATCAAAGGTAATATGCAAGCCGTCTGCTGCAACCGTGAAATCTTTAAAATTATCAGCTTGGGGAGCAACTCCGTCAGCCCAGGGAGAGCCATCCTCCCAGGTTGACTCCCCGAGAATCTCGATCAATAACTCTTTACTCTGCGCAGACAGGAGCGTCAGATAGTTGCTTGCTGGTTTGAATAAACTGGATAGCGTCACTTCCTGTGAACGGTCAAGATCATAATTCACCACCCGAATGATCGTCCCTGGATGCGCTCCTCCTGCGTAGTAGACTGAGAATTCCAATTTAATACTGATATACGAATTGTCGAGGAAATACTCGGTATAACTACCGATTAGGGTATTCTCGGTACCAAGACCGTATGCTTCCAAGTCAACAGCATCATCAACCGGTTGAATGCTGTCGAGGAAATCAGCGGTCACTTCGTCGATGAGCGAGCGTATGAATGCGTTGCAAGCGGTGATTTGTTTTGCGTTACCTTGCGTTAGTTTCGGGTAGGTAATCTCCAGGGAATAGGCAGGGTCGTCTCCGGAATCAGTCATGGTTTCTTCTTTAAGGACCGGCAGAGACTCCTGTTCAGCATCCGGCAGTTCACTAGAGGCATCGGGTGAGCAGACTGTATAACCATCAGGTAATTCGCAACTGTTCGTATATTTTTTACATGCATATTCATCCGGAGACGTCAGATATATTTCAATGGTTTTGCACGTTTCTTTTTGTTTCGGTACGTCTTCATCTGTATGCGGGTCTGTGTCGGCAGGGGGCATGTCGGGAGAGAGAAAGACGAGCACCGCGCCTGACAGGGCAGGAGGCGCTTCTCCTTCTGCGGCAGCGATAACGATGGTTTCCTGCCGTGCTTTGATCTGGACTGAAATTTCCTTACTGTCAAAACCTTCCTTTTCGAGCCGGAGGGTATACGAGCCGACCTTGACAGGTTCCCGGTAGGCATTAGTAGTCGTGAGTGTTTTGCCGTCCAGGGATATGTTTACCGCGCCGAGCGATTCTGTTGTTACGATTTCAAGCGTACCGGTTAGGCCGAGGAGTTGGTCGATTTTTTGTCTACCGGCTGGAGTTATATAGAAAATAACACTTCCGAGGAGCAGGACGACAAAGAAAATCATCCAGAGCTGGATCTGACCAGCGCATTTTCGGTTCAAACTGTTGGGACAGGCCGTAGACATAGTTAGCCTTTCTGACTGAAAATACGTTTTTTGCTCCAGATCATGATGAGATCATCTATAGTCAGCTGTCCGGGCGCAGAAGCATGGGCGTGATCGAGGGCAGCAAAGGTGAGAAAGCTTCCCCATTCTGGGGCATGGACACGGCTGGTCATACCCTGTTCGCCCATGCAGAGGGCAATACAAGCTTGATGCGCTTCTCCGGCTTTGCCGAGCAGATTGCGGATAATGCGGGTATCAGCTTCACTGTTCGCCATGGTAGCGATTTTACCGATATCTGCTCCGAGGTCCATCTGTTCCTGGAATATGCGCCACAAAGCAGCGAGCGATTCGGTTTCCTGAAAATTATGATAGGAGATGATGACTTGGGAATTTCTTTTATGCGCGATCAGGTCGTCACGCAATTGGGGGGTGGCTCGGAATTCTACATCAATATAGTCAGCCCCAAGCGCGACCGCTTGGTGTAGGTACTCGAAACGTTCTGCTTCACTGCTTTGCCAGTGACCTCCTTCGGATGCAAGACGAGGAGTCACGATGACTGGTTTGTTCGTCGCGTGTATCAGCATTTCCAGGTGAGCGGGTGTTATGTCCTCCAGATAGTCTATGCGCAGTTCAAGCATATCTGCTCCCGCCTCTTCGGCTTGCGTGATGCTTTGCATTGCTGCTTGGGTTGTTGTCTCAGTGATACAGACGCAGATGGTACAGGTGTTCATTAAATCTCCCCTAACCCCTCTTTTACAAAGAGGGGAATTAATCTCCCCTACCCCCTCTTTTTACCAAGAGGGGGATTTGTGTTTACAGTTGATCGGTTTACGGTTTCATGGATTTTTTCGTAGACACCCTCTAGATTGGTCATGACTTCATGATTAGTAAAACGCAATACCGTTAACCCTTGGTTTTCTAGTGCGCAGTCTCGCTGTTGATCCTTTTTCTTGTATTCCTTGGTGTGATGTTGGCTGCCATCCAGTTCAATAACCAGTTTTGCTTTTGGGCAGTAGAAATCGACTATGTACTGCAGGATGGGTTTTTGTCGGTAAAACTGCAGACCGTTCATTTGTTTATACCGGATATGTTTCCACAGCAGCTGCTCAGGATCAGTCTGACTGTTCCGTAGTTGTTGGGAGCGTTTTTTAAGATTGTGGTTGTACGGTAGCATGAAATAATCCTAATCTCCCCTAACCCCTCTTTACTAAAGAGGGGGATTTACTTCTTGGATAAATGCTCAATCAAGGCTTTTTCCATCACCTCAACCGGCGCTTCTTTCACCCCGGTGTACAGCTCAAACTGGGTAACGCCCTGCCAGAGCAGCATGCGGTACCCCAGTGCTACAGCGCATCTGGCTTCCCTCGCTTCGCGGATCAGTCTGGTTTCGAAGGGATTATACACCGCATCGGTAACGAATAGATCTGGACGGAGTAGCTCTTTGGGGACAAGCGTTTCGCTCTCATGCGGATGCATGCCGATAGAGGTAGTCTGAAAAAGAATATCAGCTTCCGCGAGCCTTTCTTTTAGTTCGTCCAAGTTGCCATACTCAACTCCCATTTCGCTCGCGAGTTCACGAGCTTTTTCTGCGGTACGATTGAGGATGACAAGCTTTTTTGCCTTACGTTGCAGAAGCCCAAATCCGATGCCGCGGGCTGCTCCACCAGCTCCGAGCATAACCACTGTTTTGCCTTCAATACTTGTACCTTCCTCTACTGAGCGCATGGCACCTTCCCAGTCCGTGTTATAGCCTTTCAGTTTGCCATCGGTGTTAACGATGGTGTTTACCGCACCGATCTTGAGAGCGGTTGCATCGATTTCATCCAGGTATTCCATCACAGCAATCTTATGCGGAACTGTTACGCTAACCCCACGGATGCCTAGCGCACGGATACCTTCCACTGCTCGGTGCAGCTGTTCGCCGTTGACCCGGAAGGCAGTGTAGGCAAAGTTCAGACCAAGTACTTCATAGCCGGCATTATGCATGGCAGGGGACATAGAATGTGCAACTGGGTCGCCGATAATGGCGCAGATCTTGGTGGTTGCATTAAGCATACAGATTCCTTTCTTTACCACAAAGGACACGGCGAACACAGAAGGAATATATAAAAGTAATTTTCAATTTTCCTTATTTTCAATTTTCAATACATTGAGAATCTGTTCAACGATCTGATCGGGAGTGAATTTATCCGTTGCAATAGTAAAATCAGCAGCTTGTGCATACCAGGGGCGGCGTAAATGCATTACCTCTTCCATTTCTTCTAGCGTAGATTTGTTACCTGTTAACGAGGGGCGATTGGGGTCTGCACCGATACGCTCAATCTGCAGTGCTACCGGACAGTCGAGCCAGACAATCATGCCATGCTTTTTAAGAGCTTCAATCTTGCGATCGCTGTAGCTCTGGTTGTTCTGTTCATCCTGTTCGCAGACAACGCCTCCTCCGCAATCGATCACAATATCCTGTAGATCGGACAGTTTGCGGGCCACCTGGTATTCAAGTTCGCGGAAATGTTTCCAGCCAAACTGGGAAACGATTTCAGGAATTGTGAGACCATCGGCTTTTTCAGGAATAAGTTCATCCATGACATAGAGTGGGCGGTTAAGTTTGTCCGCCAGCTGACGGGCGACGGTTGACTTTCCCGTACCGCGGCCGCCGATAAGAGCAATGTTCTGTGGCATAATTAATCCCTTAGTTGCAGGTATTGTTCAAGTTGATCGGTTTGCAGTGCATAACGTCCGGTATGCCCGCGTTTTTCCCAGTCAGCTCTTTTTTGTGCTCCTATACCATCTTCTTCCCACTGCCAGAATGCAGCAATATAGTCTATGTGCAGCTTTTGTGCCATCAGGTATTCATCGTAGGAATCGCCGATAAAAACTGCGGATGGGAAGTCACGCTTGCTTAATTCTGTCACAGGCATGCCAAGCGCGCGTAAAGCTAGCAGAATTCCTTCCGGATCAGGTTTTGCTTTTTGTACATGATCGCGCGTAACAACTGTCTGGAAGTAAAGATCGAGGTTAAGAAGTTTGATTACACGTTTTGCTTCGGGCTGGGGTTTTCCTGTAACGATACCTAATTTCACTTGAGCGTTGCGAAGTTTCTCGAGCAGGTCGTGCATCCCAGGGTAGACGGTCAATAGATTTGTGATTTGCTCATCGGTTAGGTTGGCAGCAATTTGATGAGTAATTTTTTTTAATTCTTCGCCATGACAGGGAAGTAGAGCTTCGCACATCTGTAGACGGTCACGGACTTGATGTTTGATATGAGTGCGATACGCATGAATAAATGCGTCACTCACCGGTGTGCCAGTCAGGAGTCGCATACTCTCACGGATCAGGTAGATTTGATAGTCTACTGATCGTACGAGGGTGTCGTCGAGGTCAAAAAGAATATATTGATACTTCATAATTTTTCGTTTTACTAATTATGGGGAATTTTGAGAGGATAAATTTTCAATTCACAGAATCCAAATTTCAAATAAAAAATTAACATACAAGTATTCGTGTACGATCGTATCATTTAACTTTGATATCGATATCAGCAAGCTTTTTCCAGAAATCAGGAAATGATTTCGTAACCACCTCAGGATTTTTAATTCTTATGCCCGATGTATTTGTTCCTAGACAGGCAAATGCCATAGCCATACGGTGATCATTATATGTTTCAATCTCAGCTGCGTGCGATTCACCACCATGAATGATCAGCCCGTCGTCTAATTCTTCTACTTGGATGCCTGTTTTGCGAAGTTCGGCAGTCGTTGCTTGGAGTCGATCAGTTTCTTTAACGCGTAAATTAGCAACGTTGGTAATCTTGGTTATTCCTTTCGCACAGGCTGCCACGACCGCCAGCGTTTGGACAGTATCCGGCATGCGGTTCATTTCCTTTTCGATCGCCTGGAGTTCGTCCGGGCCGGAAATTTCAATCCAGGTTTCTCCCCGGGTTATTCTGCATCCCATTGATTCCATAACTAACGCAAAATCGGCATCACCCTGGATTGATTGTGGATTAAACCCATTGATTCTGATCGTGCTCTGCGTGAGCGCGGCGATAGCCATGAAGTACGAAGCACTTGAAGCGTCGCATTCTACAGTATACGCCTGGCCATGATACCGCTGATTTGCTATAACTTCGTACCTTTGGTAGTCATGGTTATGCACCTGTACCCCAAAGCTGTTCATGATATCGATTGTAAGATCTATATATGGCTTGGAGGTCTGTTCCCCGGTAACCGTAATACAGACATCACGTTCCGCATAGGGAGCGATGAGTAGGAGCGCTGTAAAGAACTGGCTGGACACGGTGCCGTTAATCGTGCATGTCCCTCCGGGTAGGCTTCCGCCTTCGATAGCCACAGGAACGCTTCCTGTCTGGTTAATTGACGAGAGAGTACCGCCAAGCTGTTGTAGACCGTTGATCAGTTCACCGAATGGTCGTTCTTGCAGGCGAGCAGAACCGGTTACAACCGTTCTGCCGGGCGCGAGCGCAGCGAGCGCGCACACGAGCCGTGCTCCGGTACCGGAATGCTGCATGTCGATAGGGCTTTGCGGAGCGGTCAGTTTTCCGCTTTTGCCATGCACTGTGTAGCTTACGTCATCTTCTTCTACCTGAATATCGAAGGCACGGATTGCATCAGCCATGGCACGTGTGTCGTCGCTTTTCAGCACATTGGTTAGTTTGCTAGTTCCGTCAGCCAGCGCCGCAATGATCAAAGCCCGGTTGGTGTAACTTTTAGAACCGGGCAGGCTTACTTCTGCAGTGAGGTGGCGGGCAGGGATGATTTCGTTCATACCTTCCTTGTGCGAATTGCGAATACAGAACGCATAAGAGCAAAAATGTTTTTCTGGTTACTAATAACTGATGACTGATGACTATATGGCCTTAATATCTTCTTCACTCAGAATGCGGACTTTAGCGGTCTCCAGCACACCGATGGCTTTCTGGTTATCATTGAATTTAAAAAGTACGAGCGCTTTTTCCTTGTTTTCTCCGCCGGCAAAGGCGTAGATGTATTCAATATTGATATCAGCGTCAGCGATGGGGGCGAGGATGGCATCGAGCCCGCCGGGACGGTCGTCGACTTCGATGACGACAACATGATTGATCTTGGCGACAAAGCCGGCATCTTCAAGCGTTTTCTTCGTAAAATCCGGATCGTCGACGATGATGCGGAGTAGGCCAAAATCAGTGGAGTCAGCGATGGAGAGGGCACGCATATTTATGTTGGCATCCGCGAGAACTTTGGTAACTGATTTGAGGCGGCCGGGACGATTGTCCATGAAGATGGTGAGCTGGCGGACTTCCATGTGAGACTCCTTGGATAATATGTTAGGGAGAATGAACACCTCGTTTGTTGTCCTTTTACATCGTCAGACATGTTTTATCCTTGTAATAATGTTTGTATGTCTTTGGCATCAACGGCGGTCGACCAGCCAGCAGCAAACTGTTTCGCTTTGCCGATTCGTTCCAAAAAGACAAATTGAGCTTTTCCTTGTTTGCTTTTTTTATCATGGCTAAGCAGTTTACTAACTTTTTGGGCGTTGATATCGTAGGAGCGAATCGGGAGCCCGGCGCGATCAAGCAAGCGAATGAGCCGGTTCATGTCCCGAGGGGTCGTGTGGTTTAGGATAACTCCCAGTTCTGCTTCCAGGGCCATGCCGATGGAGACAGCACGCCCATGGGACAGATGATATTTGCTTTGGGCTTCCAGGGCGTGTCCGATCGTATGACCGAAATTCAGGAGCTGCCGAAGCCCCTGTTCTTTTTCGTCCTGTTCGACGATTGCTGCTTTAATTTCACAGTTTTTCCTGGCGATATGCAGACAGGTTTTCTGGTCAAGAATAATTTTATATGTGAAATATCCGATAGCTTTTTGCAGCTCAACGGGAAGTTGTTTGTAAATCCGTGCAGGAATAACACTGTGGTCTTGTACAAACTTTTTCGGCTTGATGATTTTGTCCAGATGCTGTTCTAAATATCGGAAAAAGTTCTTGTCAGCGATGGCAGCATGCTTGATGGTTTCGGCCAGGCCATTCTGGATGTGTTCGAGTGGCAGGGTTTGCCAGGTGGCGACATCGATATATACACGCTTTGGCTGGTAAAATGCGCCGATAAGATTCTTTCCCAGCGGAGTATCCACCCCTGTTTTTCCGCCGATGCTTGCATCTGCTGCCGCGAGCAGAGTGGTGGGCAGGCTGATGTACGGGATGCCGCGCATGTAGGTGGCAGCGACAAAGCCAGCCAGATCAGTAACCACCCCACCGCCAAGCGCGATAATGCAGGAGTCGCGTCCGCAGCCGAGCTTGAGAAGGCGGTCTTCCAGTCTGGCTTTGGTCTCGCGCGTCTTGGAGCGCTCGCCCGCCGGGAAGGAGAGGAGATCCGCTTTCAACTTGTTCTTGCGCAGCAGCGCGAGCAAGGCAGTACCATACAGTTTTTTAACCGTGGTATCGGTGACGATGACATAGCGATAGGCGCCGGGAATAAGGCCTTGCCGCAGATCGCTAGCTACCGTGCCCATCAGGGCCGTGCCGATGCTGATGTCGTACGATCTGTTGGCAATATTATCGAGGGTAACCGTCAGGGAGGCTGAAACAGGCATAGGGCTGAGGAGATAATAAAATTTCCAATGTCCAATTTCCAATATCTAATGTCTGATTCCTGATATCTCTGCTACAAAGTGCGTCCCACTGCCGCGGCTATTTTCCGCAGGTCACTCATAAGCGTGGCGAAGTTCTCGGTGCTGATGGTCTGGTCTGCATCCGTGGCAGCCTGGGTGGGATCATAATGCGTCTCAATAAGGATACCGTCTGCACCCGCAGCAATGCTTGCTTTGGCTACGGCAGCTACGAGAGAGCGTTTGCCGGTCGCATGGCTCGGGTCAGCAACGATTGGCAGGTGCGTTTTCTCCTTGAGGTAGGGTATGGCGTTAATGTCCATGGTGTGGCGGGTTTCATTGACAAACGTCCTTATTCCCCGTTCACATAATATAACATTTTCATTTCCCTCCGCCATGATGTATTCAGCCGCGAGGAGGTATTCCTTGTACGTTGCCCATTTGCCCCGTTTAAGGATCACCGGCATTTTTGACTTACCGGCCTCCTTGAGTAAAGGATAGTTCTGCATGCTCACTGTGCCGATCTGCAGGATATCGGAGTACTGCGCCACGGCTTCCACCTGGCGGGGGTCGAGCACTTCCGTGGCAGAGAGTAGTCCGTGTTTTTCCTTAACCCGTTTGATAATGCGCAGTCCGTCCAGACCGAGACCCTGAAACTCATGGGGAGAAGTTCTCCATTTGAAGGCACCGCCGCGGAGGATTTTCGCGCCTGCTGCCTTGACTTCTCCGGCGATACGGTCGAGCTGCTCTTCGGATTCCACCGAGCAGGGACCGGCCATGACGATGATTTCCTCACCCCCGATGGAGAAGCCATTTAGTTTGATACGGCTCCCTTCGGGCTTGTGTTCCCGGCTTGCCAGCTTGTATGGCTCGAGTACTTCCATGACCCGGTCCACGCCGGACAGGGAATTGATTTTCGCCCGGACGAGGACGCGGTCGTCCCCGAGCACGGCGAGTACCACCCGTTCTGCCCCGTCCATGCGTACTTCCTTGAGGTCGTTGTCATGCAATTCGCTGATGACCTCCTGGATCTCCGGTTCCCGGGCGTCCGGTTTCATGATGATAATCATTGAGTCTCCTTTCTATGAGCGGTAAGCGTTACGCTTTAGGCGGTAGGCTTGGTAAATAATGGATATACAACAGGGATCTTCAAACATACTAGGTATAAAAAAACCTCCCGGCTGCTGTGGAAGTGACCGAGAGGTTTGGATATCAGATCAAAAACAACCTAGCTCACTTCCCCGTGAGGTTCCAATAAAAGTAAAAACCAAAATATGTCTGAGCCGGATTGTGTGTGTTCATCATGTTTTATTGTAGCAAACTGAGCCGGGCTGTCAAGACCTGCATTGACAAGTAGCGGGTATTTCCGCTATCCTTATAACGTTTTGTAGATATAATATATGGAAAACAGGTATGGCAGTCAGCATCAGATTATCCCGTCGCGGCAGAAAGGCAGTGCCGCATTACTATATCATCGTGCAGGACAAGGAAAAGTCACCCAAAGGCAGTTTTATCGAGAAATTGGGATTTTATAACCCTTCTGCCCGTCCGGTAATTCTGGAGTTTGATGTCGTCAAGGCTGAACAGTGGATCAAGAACGGCGCCAAACCGTCTGTGACTGTCGCCCGCCTCATCCAGGTCGCCAAGGAAGGGATCAAAGACAAGGGAGTCAAACACAAGAAGTTCGGAGGAAAATTTACTCCGGAACCAGCCGCAGAGCCAGCAGAGGCTCCCTCAGCCAGTCAGGAACAGCCTGCCGAAGCCCCGGCAGCTTCCGAAGAACTAGACAAAGAGGAGCAGGCGTGATCGAGTTTGTCACCTATATCATCAAATCACTGGTTGAGCATCCGGATGTAGTCCAGGTAACAGAGAGCACCCAGGAGGACGGCATCCGTATCGTGGTGTCAGTCAACCCGGCTGATGCCGGACTCGTGATCGGGAAACGGGGCTATGTCATCCGCGCCATTCGCCAGCTGACCAATATCCTTGCCAACCGGCAGAACGCCCGGGTGTATGTGGATGTTGTTCCCCTGGAGGCGTAGGGTAAGCAAGTTTTTGCGCATTTCTACCAGGATGACCAATGCGTGCAGGCCTCGGGAACGGGGCCTTTTTTTATACCAGTTCTAGGGAGAATTTCTCCATGCATATCAGCATTATAACCTTGTTCCCCGGCATGTTTGACGGCATGGTGACCAGCATGCTGAAAAAAGCAGTTGATGAACATATCCTCGAGCTGGAGTTGATAGATCTGCGGCTCTATGGACTTGGGAAACGCAGATCAGTAGATGATCAGCCGTATGGCGGCGGGGGAGGGATGATCCTCAGACCTGAGCCTCTGGCCGCTGCCATTGCCGCAGCCAGGGAAAGGATTGTTTCCGGGTCAGACGACAGGCAGGCACCGGTGATTCTCATGACTCCCCAGGGCACACCCTACACACAGACAATCGCCAACCGGTATGCCAAACTGGACAGTCTGATTCTTGTCTGCGGTCATTATGAAGGGGTGGACGAGCGGGTACGGGAATTGCTTGTCAGCGAAGAAATATCCATCGGCGATTATGTGCTCACCGGCGGGGAAATCCCTGCTATGGTTGTCCTGGACAGTGTGGTGCGGCTGCTGCCCGGGGTGCTCGGAGCTGAGGAGGGGGCAGCGCATGATTCATTCCAGAACGGTATGCTTGAATATCCCCAGTATACGCGGCCGCTGATGTTTCAAGGTCAAACCGTCCCGTCCGTGCTTCTCAGCGGCAACCACGGAGAGATCGCCAAATGGCGAACAGAGCAGTCTGAGCAGCGGACCAGGCAGCGGCGTCCAGATTTGCTGGTACGGAAATAATGCTGGAAAGGCTTGCCGGAGCCAGGGCATCCATACTATCATGGGTGTGAACGGTTAGAGCGGAGTATGTTTTGCCACTACTGAAACAAACAGAACAAAAACAGCATGAGCAGGGTCAGATTCTCCTGCTGCTTCTATTGATCGTTTCCATAGCTTTGGTCATCGCACTGGGGCTGGTGCAGCTTTCGGTCACCCAGCGCCAGACTATCCGCTATGAAGACTATTCGCTCCGCGCCTACTACGCAGCAGAGGCAGGCATCGAGGATGTCCTGCCAAAGTTTGAAGAGATTTCGCGTTTAAGTGGGAAGAAGCTGGATGAGTATCTTGCCAATCCAGCCAACGGTATGACCGTGGATATACCGCAGGTTCTCGGTGAAGATTCGCAGTATACCTTCACCCGCACGGTCGGCCGGGGCAGCGTTGAGCGGATCGAACGGACAGTATTGGCCGAGGAAACCTCCCAGTTCGACCTTTCCGATTCAGAGGATGTTTTTCTGGAGGGATCAGAGCTGGAAATCCGCTGGTCAGAAGAGAGTCTCAACGATACCTGTGATGACGCGGGTAACTGTCAGACCGCTGTGGAAGCAACCCTCGTCTGGGAGGTGGAGCCCACGGTAAACAGTATCTATAATCCCAGTTTTGAGGTTGACAATGATGCCAATGGCGTCGCGGAAGCCAAAGCCGGACGTAACTGGGATAAAATCAGTGGCGGGGATTTTGCCATAGAGACGGGATATGTGTACAAAGGAACTTATTCCCAGATGATCACCGCGGATGCCGGTGATCCGCTTGAGGTCGGTCTGACCCGCGCGCCGGTCGCAGGGAATCTCATACCCGTGCAGGCTGATACGATATACACGCTTTCCGTGTATGTGTATGTTGACTCCCTGTCCGGTGGGACAGTTCAGCTGGATGTCGATGTCTGGGATGCCGGCTTGGTCAACAATCAGCGGCTGCAGCTGCCGGTGATCGGAGAAAAGTATCTGGACAAAAAAACCGGGATATACTGGGAGCGTTTATACATCACGTTCCAAACAGCCAGCGATGGCGTATGGCTTCAGCCGTTTTTCTTTTTCAGCGAGGACGCTATCGGTACGGTGTTTATCGATGCCATGCAGCTGGAAGCTGGTCAGTCTGCAACCGCTTACTGTGATGGAGATCAAAAAAAAGGGCGCTGGCTGAATCCGGCAACTCAGCCGTTCAGCGAGTCAGCACGGGAGGAATATTATGAAATGGAGCGCTATTTCTACGATGCGCGCACTCCTCCCATCTGTGAACAGTGCTGTACTCCTCCCTGCCCCGGCACCACCTGTTACAATAATTATGCGCGCAGCTGCGGAGACTGGGATACAACCGATAAAACGGTAGAAGTGCTCATCTCGCTTGATGAGCCAAGCGCCAACCGTTCCTTGCGTATCAGGAGCATGTTCAATCCTATTGATTTGAGCCTGCGGGCTCGCAACCCCACCTGGCCGGATATAACCTACCGACTGGTTGGCCAGGAAATCGTAGTTACCTCTACGGGATATTTTGCTGATACGAGGAAAACCTTGCAGGTATCACATGGATTGCCAAGCCTGAAATCAACCTTTGATTATGTAGTTTTCAACTATGCCTGTGCAGACGGGGGATGTATGGAGCGTGACCTGATAAAATAGAAGCATTGTTTTGGGTTTTCGGTTTTGTTATGCTACCTCTGGTTTTACTTAGCTAAGGGAGAATATGTTTAAACACATTACCATGACACATGTAAGCATCGCTCTCATCCTCGGGCTTTTCGTCGGGGCGGGCATCGGCTATGGCATCCGTTCACTTACATCCGCTTCCCAGAGCGACAGCAATGCCGACAGTCCCCTGATGCGCTATGATTCTCCGGTGGTCGTGCAGCGGAATATGGCTCTGAAAGGCGATGTGCGGGAAGTGGGGGATGGTTTTGTCATCCTTGTGCCGATCAATGCATCGGAAGCGGAACAGGATCAGGGAAAAATCCGCGTAGAAGTTGATGGACAGACAAAAATCTATTTACAGGTTATTGACGCTGCCAAAGGCGGAGCGCAGGATCCCAAAAAAGTAGAATTGCAGGAGCTCCAGGCAGGAGATCGTGTTGATCTCATTATCACCGTAACCGTCGAGGGCGAATTGCAGACCACGTCGATCTCCGCACGCCGGGACGTTTAGCTAGTATATTCGTATTCAATGAAAGGGATAGGTATGGATAAAAAAATTGAAACCAAATTGGCCGTTATCATGGCGGTCGTCGTCGGCCTCGTCTGTGGCGCTGCCGGGTTGGTCATCGGCTCTGTGTTAAACAAGCCGGAGAGCATCAAATTAAGCGAAGGAAATTTTGATGCTTTGTCTCTCAAACCGGTTACGAGCGTGAGTGCCCAGATTACTGGCGTTGTAACCAGCACCTCTGCCGATGAAATTACCGTAGAGCGGGAGGGGGAGCGATTAACCCTGGATATCCCGGAAGCAGCGAACATGATATCTCTGACTATAGTTTCACCGTTTACTGAGGAAGACCAGAAGGTATGGGATGCGTATCAGGAGCAGTTGAAAGCATACGAAGAGGAAATTGCTAAAATGAATATTGATCCGGCGGCCATGGATCCCATGATTGATATGCCGGTCTATCCACAGGCACCGTTCAGCGTAGCAGGCATGGATCCAGCCATGATGGATCCGGCAGCCGGAGAAACGGCAGCCCAGCAGACAAAAAGTGAACAGAAGGCAGTCAAGCCTGATGAGTTAAAAGCAGGCGACAGTATTTCAGCAACGCTGGGGCTGGGTGCGTATGCAGACCCGATGGCGGTGGCAGGAGAGGAGAGCGGGACTAACCAGTTGCACGTTATTTCAATCAGCGCGGTACGGTCAATAACCGAATAACCTATTCTTCAGATAGAGATAGAGAGTCAGCGAGTTGCTCCTGCCATCCGGCTCAGACCCGGGAGGCAGGTTTGCTTTGCACTATGATGATAGGTGAGTTATACTATACTGATAGAAAAAAATAGGAATTATACAAACAGCAGAACAAAGGTATGCAAATACTGCCATCCCTGTATAGGAGAGGTATTATGACTAAGCTGCGCCTGCGAAGCCAAGCGGCCTGGGTGCGTAGTGTGCTGTGCACGCTAGGCATTGGTTGTATCTGTTCTATGAGCGTGCCGGTATATGCCGATGTCGCGACTGCCATCCACTATCAGGGGCGGTTGCGCAACAGGGCGGACGGGGAGCTGTATGATGGTTCCAAGGACATTGCTTTCGAAGTTACGCAGGGATCGGCGGATTGCAGCGCTGGCAGCACCGTGCTAACCTATACCGCTACTGGGGTAAACATAGAAAATGGCGTGTTTTCAGTAAATATTCCGGTTAATATCAGTACGCTTAATTTTGAGAATTCACCATATTGCCTGAAGATCAGCATCGATGGGGAAAGTCTCGGTGCGCAGCCCCTCGTATCCGTGCCCATGGCATTGAATTCACATTTACTCGATGGTCATCACTGGAGCGAAATCCCGACCGAGGGAGATTTTATCGAGAATCAGGGAGCGAACGTCGACGCAGGCACCGTCCAGCCAAGCTCAAGTTTCTGGATATCAGACCGGGGGCGTTTTGGCAGCGATCCCTACATAACCATCGGGGGGAACCGCATCGATACCTCCGCTTCCTCGCTTGATTTGAATTATACGGGTGGTAAAGACGTAACCATCGGTGGAGGAGATTCGACCTATCAGAGTGACCTGATTGTTTCAGGGCGAGCTCAGTTTATTGCCAGTCTCGGCGACGGCATCAATATCGGGGATACGGACGGGCATACGATCATTTCCCGCTCCGGTACGCTGAATATTAATTCCACACCAGGCGGTAATGTATTATTGCAGACTGCCGGGGGCAATGTTGGTATCGGGACAACTGCCCCTGCCTATGCGCTCGATGTGAATGGGACAGGCAGATTCACCGATACGCTCAATGGGGTAAATGCAGCATTCAGCGGTACTTCTTTTTATATTAATAATTCTGCGTCGGCATCGAATTTGTATATCGGGGGTTCAGGAGCAGCCTCTGATACGCAAATGCTTCTGCGAGGCGGAAATGTAACGCATACTATCGCCCGGGCATATACTGACGGCAATATCTACAGCTATCTCGGTGGGAACTGGCGACTGCGGCTGGCTGGTGATGCAGCCGGTAATTACTATGACATCAGTAACGCATCCTGGCAGCCGATCCTCAGGCTGTACGGTAATCAGAATGCCTATTTCAGTGGCAATGTCGGTATAGGTACCGCTTCGCCGGCTACCGGCTACCGGCTCGATGTGCGGGGGGAAGCGCAGTTCGGCGCAAACAATGATATTTACACATCAGTTGCGGCTGACATCCTCGGCGGCGGCGCCTCGAGCGGTCGGCTGAATACTGATTCATTGCATACAACCAATCTTGGCTCCGGCCAGATGTTCATTGAGGGCAGCAGGATCGATGCGAGCACCACGATCATGCTCGGACATGGTGAGGCCGGCGGGCAGACCGTGCAGGATGTGAGTATGGGCGGTGACGCAGCCGTTGCCGGTAGTCTGGATGTGACGGGTACCGGCACGTTTGGTGACGACGTGACGATTCTGAATAACCGGGCGCTCTGCCTGACCGGCGATCCCTACCAGCAGTGCCGGACCACCTGGCCGCGCGGTGTCTGGAGTTACCTCGGTCATCCGCTCTATATGTCTAATATGTCAGCCGATGAGCTGGTTGATTATGACAACGTGCGGGTCTATACCGATGGTGGTATGACGCTGACCGGACATCTTGGCGTCGGGCTTGATATCTATGATACCGGCGGGGACGGTTCGGTAACCTTCGGAAGTCCGATTGACCTTAATCAAAACAATATCACGAACGGTAATACCATCTATATGGATAACTGGTACCGCAGCGAGGGAGCTTCTGGCTGGTATAATCAGACATACGGCGGTGGCTGGTATATGAGCGATACAAGCTGGATCCGTTCTTACGGTAGCAAGAATATTTATCAGAATACAGGCATCCTGCGTACAGACGGCACCCTGCAGGTTGGTTCTGCGGGAGCAACGCTCAACGTGGTAAACGATGGAGCTTTTGCATATCGGACCAATGTGCTTTATGCGAATACTAGTGATCAGGTTGGTATCGGCACCACAGCGCCTGCCGGTGGATACAAGCTCGATGTGCAGGGCGAGGTCCAGCTGGGAGCAGAAAACGGGGTGACAACTGCCACAGCTGCAGATGTATTAAGCGGTGACGGTTCCAATACCCGCCTGTCAGCGGATTCATTCCATACCAATGGGCTTGGCAGCGGACAGCTCTTTGTGGAAGGCGCAATGCTTGATGCCAACACCACGATCGCGATCGGATACGGCCAAGCTGGAGGACAAACTGCACAGAACGCAGTATTTGGACGGAATGTCGGCATCGGGACCAAGACGCCTTCTGTGGCGCTCGATGTGCAGGGAAAGGGTTATTTTAGTAGTGATTTGACGATTGCTTCCTCTGCAAATTGGGTAGGAGGTGACAATTTCATATTTGGAGGAGGAAGCGATACCATCAGCCAGTTCCGTTTCCCCGGAACCGGTTCGCTATCACTGGCAACCATGTCCTCTTCAAAAATTTCCTTTGCAGATAGTGCGGCTAATGCCAAAATAACCCTTGATGCAGCAGGTAATATCGGTATGAATGGTGGTCTGTCAACTATTGCCGAGAATAACGCTACGATCCTTGACAATACCATAGAGACAGGGAAGCTTTGCCTCGGCGATGCAGCAACCGGAGCAGAAGCTTTCTGCCGGACAACCTGGCCTGTAGAGCTGACCGGCAATAATGGTTTGCATGTGCATGGTACGGAGCTGCACCTGGGCGGGACGCTTATCGAGGATACTGCCATCAGACAAGAAAATTATACGTTGAGCTTTGACCTGACCGGGACAGGGGATTTCAATATTCTCGATAATGGGACAAGTGCGTTGTTCGTTAGCGATACTGGTTCTGTTGGTATCGGAACAACTTCCCCCGCCTATCTACTCGATGTTGCGGGTTCCGGGAGGTTTACGGGTACTATTGACCAAACCGGTTTGAGCTCTACGAGTTACCAGCAGGTTCGTACCGGTTATGAGGACGCCGATAATTATTTTCGGTTGTTGCGTTATGGAACTGCGCATGCTTCTACTCCGGGTCGGATGCTTTTGGCTAATTATGTCGCTGGAGCCAGCAGTACAGGGGGATATATTGATTTTAGACCGGATGGGAATTATACGACTATTTATCCTGCCGGAGGAACGGTTGGATTCATGCGGTTGTATGCAGGTAATGCAGAACGTCTCCGTATAGCCGCCAGCGGCAATGTCGGCATCGGTACCACAAGTCCTACGTTGGGCAAACTGCAGATACAGACAAGCGAGGACAATACCGGAGGGTTAACCCTGTATCGTGGAAGCGGGACTACCCTGCGTCAGTGGATTAACAGCAGTGATGTGTATTTGCTGCAGCGAGGCACGACAGATACCGCTGGTATCGCCATTATGGCAGATGGAAACGTCGGGATTGGGACCACAACCCCTGCGTCAGGCATCACGGGATACACAGGGTCTTTCCTGGATGTAAATGAAAATGCCAAGATCCCCTACCTGTACGATTCTGCCAATGATTCCGGAAGTGATGGGGAAGTGCTTACCCGTGTGGGCGGCGGGACTCTCTGGGCGACATACAACGAAACTGATCCCCAGGTACGTGACGACTTGCTCACTGGTCGCGTCTGCTATACAAATGCTAGCAATGTTATTGAATGTAATGATGATTTTGCCTGGGATATCACCAATAATATGCTTGGCATCGGGACAGCAACCCCAGCCACAAAGCTGAATATAACAAGCGGAACAAATACACCGGGGACAATCCTTCGGATAGAAGGAGGCGGTTCAACTACTGTAGGGCAAATAACGAACGGTATCGAATTATATAATAGTGACGGTTCGAGCAATACCCAGGATTTTGGTGCATCGATCAAGCTGGTGAATACAGATGCAACGTACGGCAGATATTCGCGTTTGGGATTGTTTACTGCTGACAGTGCAACCACCGAGGCAGAGCGGTTGACTATACTTAATAATGGTAACGTCGGTATAGGAAATACCAGTCCTGGTCAAGCACTTGATGTCAACGGCCGCATCCGTATCGTTAGCTCGCAATCCGAGTTATATCAGGAAGACAATCGGCTTAAGGTGCGGTCCAATGACACGGATAATGTTGCGCAGTTTGCGTCCTATGGGTTGTATTTACCGAGAGGCAGCCAGACATATAATTTATATACCGCTGGCAGCGTAAAAATGGGACACTTAGAAGAAGCAAGCCTTGATATCAATGACAATGTCAGGCTGGCAAGCAACGGAATATCGTATTTAACCGGTGGTTATCTAGGTGTCGGGACGACCACGCCGAATGCCCCCTTGACCATCAAAGCGGATAGTGCTGGAGATCAGGCATTGTTTCAAACTTGGCGTTATACAGCCGACAGCGATCAGTACACGTTGAAACTGAAGCAGACCGTGACCTCAGGAGTGGTTAGGTATACATTTGATATGATTAATAATAATACTGCGTATAATAATGTTTTGACGTTGGATCGCGGTAATGTTGGTATTGGCACCACTAGCCCGGGGCATACCTTGCACGTTAAACAAAACATGCGGGGTTGGTTGGGTCGATTTGAGAATACAGATACAGGGGGGTCTTCTGTCTATTTGGCGTATGACAATGGTTATGGCGCCTATATCGATGCAGGAACCGATGCCAGCGCAAGTACCTATGCCCTCAATGTCAATAAAGGAGGAACTTCCTTTATGTATGTACGTGGAGACGGCAATGTAGGCATTGGGACAACGAGTCCGGAATTCAAGCTCGATGTACGTGATGAAGCAAGTATAGGTACCTATAATAGCGGGACAGGAAAGTTGAGGTTAAGAGGGGACTATAATGGTACCTGGGGTGCCACGGAAATTATGCATGAATTTGGAGATGGTAGCTATTGGATGCAATCAGCCCGTGGTTCCAACGACACAGTCCTGCCAAAAAGCATGGGACTTTGGTATTATAATGGGTCAAGTTGGATATTGTCTTATAAAGCAGAGACAGATGGGGATTTTCATATTGGAAAAGCATATTATTGTAACGGGGCTGACGTAGCGGAATATATTAACTATTCTCCCGTGCCGGTTAAACATATTGAGCTATCTCCAGAACCGACGGATGTGGTTATTGTTGACCCGGACAGGGACGAATCAGTCGCCCTGACCAACATCCCCTATGACCGGCGAGTGGCTGGGGTGTATTCGAGCAACCCCGGACTGGTTCTCAACCAATCAGGGGAACAGCAAACGCCGTCCAATGACCAGATAATAGATTATATTACAATCGATGAACAGATGGCGTTGGCGCTGGTAGGTCGTGTAACGGTCAAGGTGACTGCCGAAAACGGCCCTATTCGTCGGGGCGATCTACTCGTGACTTCGTCAAAATACGGCTATGTCATGAAGGGCGATCTAGAGAAGCTGGAAATAGGTATGGTTCTGGGTAAGGCAATGGGGGAACTGGAGGAAGGGGAGGGTGTGATTGTAGTACTGGTTAATTTGCAGTAATTGAGGTGAGTATGAAAGCGTGGCAAAAGAACCTGGCAGCAATAAGTATTGGCATCTTTTTTTATACTTTGTCTGTTAATACTGCTGTTGCTGCCTGTTGTCCTGCAGGTACTTTAAAGAGTTGTTGTTTGGGCGGTGGTGGTGGCGGTAGCTATGAGTACGCATGCACAGCAGCTGGAACAACACCTTGTCCTGGAGGAGTCTGCTGTATGTCGTGGCCGTCAACAAGTTGTGGTTGTCCATCAGCGACTGGATGTACCGACCCCACCTATGGGGATGTATGTACAGGGACATGTGGACCATGTAGTAGTGGTGATGACGACGATGATGATGATACCTGTTCTGACCATTGTAGTGGTTCGGGTTTGGATTGTCTCTGTCCTTATTGCGCCGGTGGAATTTCATATTTTGATATGTATTTGCCGATAGCCCAGTCTGAAATCCGGCAGGAATATGTAGCAGATGAACAGAATGATATTTTTTTCATGAAAGTCTATGCGTCCGAGAGTCGCAATGAGCTTGTTTCGGAAAGTATACCAGCGTATTCGACTGGCGAAAGCGGCGGTGTAACTGATTTCCTGCAGGCACTGCTAGGACATCCCTTATTTGTTTACCTTTTCCCCATAGCATGCCTAGGCGCGTGGCTTACCCTTCAGTTTATTCGCGTATCCCTTCGTAAAAAAAATCACCATGGTGCGTAAAAAGTTAAAAAAAATCACCATCCCGTTTAGAGTACTGCGTCGCATCGGGCTGGCGTGTATTGTCATCGTTCTCATAGTCATAGAGGGCGGAGCGATTTATTATTCGAGAATTAACAGTCAACAGCGTGATCAGACGCTGGATGGTGCAGGCATGGAGCAGACAGCCCGGGAAGCCGGTGCCTGGTTTGAGCGTCACCAGCGGGAGGATGGGAGTTTTAACTACGAATATATTCTTACCAAAAACGAATATAGCACAGATGATAATATTGTCCGTCAGGCGGGTTCGCTGTACGGATTGGCCATGCTACACCGTTATTTTCCTGACGCCGGGATCCGGGCAACACTCTCGCGGGGTATAGCGTATTTTGAAACCAAGATCATCAGGACAGAGCAGGACGGGGTGTTGATCGCTTATGTCCAGGATGGCACTAGCATTCAGGCGAACACCGCGGCAGTTTTTTTGCTGGCACTCGTTGAACTTGGGGATACGGATCAGTATGGTAGCCTGATGCAGGAGCTGGGCAACTACCTGGTAGCCTCCCAGTTGGAAGACGGCAGTTTTTACAACTATTACCTCAGTCCGACTTCTGGGTGCAATCCCGTATCTCCCTACAATAACGGCGAAAGTTTTTTGGCACTTATCCGTCTGTATCGTCTGATGGGAGGCGAGCCCTATCTGGTGGCGGCACAGCGTATCGCCGCATTCAGCATGACCACCTATAGTGCCAACCCGAATACTTCATTTTATTCCTGGGGAACGCAAGCCTTCTGGGAGCTGTATGCAGTTGAGCCGCAGGATGCCTACCGGGATTTTATCTATCAGCAGGCAGACTGGATTATCACCACTAATACCTACACGGCAATCAGTGCTTTTTTGAAACGGGCAGACGTTGTTCCGGGAGGCAACTCCTCGGTCATGAACGAAGGTCTGACCATGGCCTACGAGTTAGCCCGCCGGCTAGGAGATCAGGGGCGCGCTGATAGATATCTGGAAAATATTCAAAAAGCATTATTGTATAACTATGTGTATCAAATGCCGCTTGCTGATGAATACAGTACCGAGGTGTATGAAAAAGCGCGCGGGGGGCTGTGTTACAATTTTTACTGTCTTACCCAGCGGATTGACATGGTGCACCACTGGATATCAGCCTGCGTAGAAGCGCTTCGCTACCTGGATCCCGGCGATCTGGATATTTCCCTTGCGTCATTTCAGTAATTTGTAGCTGGCTACCGCATGAATTGGTCCGCAAAACAGATCATTTTTTTTCACAAAACCAGACAGGTTGTCCTGATGTGTGTTTGTGTTTGCCTGGGGGCTGGCCTGGACTGGCCAACTGTGCACGCCTACCAGAGCGCTGAGTATGAAATCAATGAATGGACTGTCGACAGCGGCGGGGGGCTGAGGCTCTATCCCGGGTGTGTCAAGGATGTCGGGGATGTCTGGGA
>JAKQHK010000055.1 GCA_029573015.1 bacterium | reverse complement strand
AGGCTTGTCCATCAGTACTGTTTTCGTAGCTGGCGATACCGTTGAGCGGTGTGCTCGCTGATGAGAGACGGGTATAGGTGTTGCCGATGTCGATAGTTTGATATATGTAGCCGGTGCTGGTAGTGATATACCCGGTCGTACTTGAGATGAATGCGATTCCGGTTGGAGATCCACGAGTGATACGGGCTGAATCCGTTAAGCTACCACAGGTAGTCGCTGATGGATAGTAACAGCGGGTCAGGGAACCATCATCGCTGACAATATGAAGCGTATTATTGATGGTATTGTAATAGATATCTTGGATATTGCCGGTTACCCCTCCATAACTGTTTGGCAGCTCAGTGATGTGTGTCCATGTCGTGTCATAACGGTAAAGACTGGCATTGTCACCAGCGATAAATACGGCTGTATTGGGTCGTGAAGTGATGACGTGTAGATCGGCCGTGCATGTGGGCGGGACATTGTTTGCCCAGGTCGTTCCGTTATCAGTCGAAGTGCGCACGGTACAATCATCACCAACCGCGGTAACATAGGTCGTAGCGCCGATCGTATAACGATGGATGTCATTGAGGTTCACGGTGACGCCTGAGGTCAGCGCCTGCCAGCCCGTGCCGTCCCGGTAGAGTATGGTGCCGTTATCGCCAACTGCCCAGGCAGTAGTTGCATCCACCGCATGGATGCCATTAAGGTTTACCGGATTATCAGCCAGGGCAAAATTGTATTCCTGCTCCCAGCTTTCTCCACCGTCATCAGTCATATAGATGGTGGCGAACAAACCATTATTTTCACCGACTGCCCAGCCGTGCTGATCATCGGCAAACGAGACTGCCAGCAGATCGGTCGGACCGCCAGTCTGTTGAACCCAGGAGCTGGTAGCCGGGAGTACCCCGGGAAGATAATCCTCGTATTGGACGTCGGTCGCATCTGCGGATCCGGCAGTCAGCCGGGATTGGATGCCGTAGCGCAGGACATCGCCTGGCTCGGCGCGGGTATTGTCAGTGTCATTGTAGGGGGCAGTGGTGTAGTAGGGACGGGTTTCGTTGAGGACGCGTTTTTTGGTGAATTCTTCGTCAAACTGTGGGCCGATGACCAGTAGGTTGCCGTCGTTGGTTGCCGATCCTGTGTTGTTGCAGGAGCCGCTGTCAATCAGGGAGGCCACGATTTGAAACGTGGTATTGGGATCGATATTAAGCATGGAGATCGTCACATCGTAGGAATTACCGCTCTGAGTATCATCCAGGGTGGAGGGACTAAAACTTGCGAGACCGGGGGGATTGGTTTCAAAACTGATATCGATCGTCTGACTACCACCGTCATTGTCATCCGGGATAATGGTGAATGTCTTTGATCCGTTAGGGGTGATCTCGGCCGGCGACCAGAGGGAAATCGTCGCGGTTGGATTGTCATAGGGACAGGTGGGATTAGACTCAGTACACCAACCATCCTCACCGACTGCGTACGGACATTCGTCCCATTCATGAAATCCCTCAATACAGTTGATAACACATACATTTGAAACCCAGTAGCATCCTCCTTCGAGATAAGGATCGCAACCTTCATTCCATGCGCAACTATCCCGTACACTCCAAGTTTCTGCAGGGTTATGGCAACATAATTCACCATCCGGCCCTTCCACTTCCGGGTCGTAGCATATGTTATCACTACCCAAGCATTGACCAGGAGAGCATCCGCCGGGAGGTGGATCTATTATGATGGTGCACCAACTACAACCCTGACAGAAGACTTCATAACATCCACCTTCAGGAAGGTCTCCACAACTTGAATCACACATGGCTGCATCAGCAAAGCGGTTTTGTAAGATAGGATATAATTGTGCAGAGATTACATAATATAGAGAGGCAAGAACCAACACCACGAGCGCTCCCATCAGCGCGAGGCTTTTTCGTTTTGAGAGATTTACCCGCGCGCGATTGCTTCCTGACAGATGGCTCTGTCCGGCTTTCCGGATACGGAAATGGATGTTTTTGTTTTTGAGGTGGAGGGTCATGATTGAGGTGTGGGTGTTGAGGTGTTATTTTTTGCTTTAGGCTCTAGGCATGAGGCGTTAGGCTTGGCTCGGAGCCGTGGGCGGGAGTTTACAGAGAGAGATGTTTCATAAAAGTATTCCTGGTGGTTAGGTTGTACATTAGATCTGGAAAAGGGGAGAGAACCGGTAAAGATAATAATTAACAAGCGGTTGGATGATGCTGGAGCGGGATAGCGACCGGTCCAGCATGCCCCTGAGCGCGGTCTGGGTATGCATGGGACGTTGTTCCTCGCTGCTCATGAGCTGGGTATACATACTCAGGTTCCGGGATTGCAGTTTCTGGTCGATATGCGCCATGTCGTGCTCCTTATTGGAATTGAAGCAGGGGATGGTCTTTCTTGCTGATCACCAGCTTGCGCACTGGTCGGAACTGGCGGGTGAACGACAGATGCCGGCTCGATGGGTTGTTGAGCACGAGCGTCTGGCTGGTGCCCCGGTCATAGGAGGTGCAGAAGCTGGGTGAGTGATACTGGATGGTGAAGGATTGCGTCTTTTTCATCTTATTTCCTCCGTTTTGATGGATCCGGCTTTTCGCCGAGTAACAGTTCGTACTCCTCGGGACTGATGAGTACGGCCATGGGTTTGTTGGATTTGCTGATAATGAACGTTTTGTTCTGGTAATACGTTCTGGCAATGATATCAGCAAAGTCAGAGCGAAGCTGGGCAGTGGTGATTGGTTCCATTGTGGTCTTTCATAAGTTGCTAAAAGGGGAGAGGTGTTGTGAAAACCACATGCTAGAGTTTGAAGCTCAGGATCCCGAGGCTGATGAGAAAGAGCGCCAGGCCTAAAGCTATAGCATGTGGCTTCCCGAGTGGCAGGGAGCGTTCCTGGGTAGCGATGATTGCCGCGGTTGCCTGATGGTCCGCAGGCTCGACGAACGGCAATCTGCTCGTGGTTTCATTTATTTTAAAACTGTTCCACAGGTTGGCTGCGGATTTTGTTTCCAGGATCGGGGAGAGGTGGGGTAGGTGCGGCCGGGTAGTCCGCGGCCGCAGGTCAAGGATCTTGCGCGTGGGAGCGGCATAGGCGCGCGGCATGACCGCATACTGGCTGTAGGTATTGCCGCTATGTACATCCTGGATGAGCTCAGGAGGCTGGGTCCGCCAGTAGGTTTCACTGCGTCCATAGGATGGGATGGTTTCGGTTTGCATATTGATTTTTATTTGAATATTTTTGCTTTTTTGACTTAATTTCTTTTCTTAACTTTTTTGTTTTGTTTGAAATTAAATCATTACACTATACGTCAAAGCACTTTTTTTGTCAATAGCATAGAGATAGCAGAATGCATGTATTTGCTCATTGTACATACGGTTTGATCCTCAAAAAGTGATCAAAAAACGGATGGTGAGAACGCGTTTTTTGTCTTTTATGCCATTAGGCCATAATGCCAAAAACGGCGATCTGATGTCATTTTATGAATACATTTTCTATTAATAATTCTTTTTTTTACAGCGTGATATTTCGTTAAAAATCTTTTTTTTACTATTGATAATTCATATAAAAAATACTTCTGACAGATCATCAAAAAATGAAAAATATCATTTTGTCAGAATGTACATTTTGTACATTTCTGCCCATCACTACCTTGGATGTCAAACACAAAATCATTCTTTCGCAGCATAACTAGTGAAACACAGACTGCTTCGCTCTGCACGCAGTGACAGCCCGGTGATTTTTCGACATACCACCTGTTGATCACGTATCGGTAAATCGCAGGTCAAGGCTATCTTTCCGGGATTGAGTCCTATGAACAACATCTTTTTTACTTTTTTGAGAAAATACTAGACAAGCAGTGTGTGGTTGTGGTAAATAGGTGGTGCAAATGAACATTTATGTGGATAAAGGTGGGGAAAAGTGGATATCTCTCTTTAAGTCGTCAGTCACGAGTCATAAGTCCTCAGTAATACTTTCAAGGTGAAATAATGGGTTCCGGGCAGTATCAGCAGTTAAAAGTATGGCAGAAATCAATAGATTTTGTGTCACAGATCTATGCGGTGACTCGATCATTTCCGACTGAAGAACGTTACTTACTTGTTGATCAAATACGCAGATGCGCGATTTCGATCCCGTCAAATATTGCAGAAGGTAGTTATAGACAGACCGATAAGGAGTTCGTACATTTTCTAGCTATTGCGCGCGGTTCGGCAGCAGAACTCGAAACACAACTGCTTATAGCAAAAAACCTTCATTATATTGATGAATCTACCTGTACGGGACTTAGTGATAAAGTTGTAGAATTGTTAAAAATGCTGGCAGTTTTAATAAAACGCATTACTCAAGACTAATTACTCGTGACTCAAAGCTGGAAGTATGTTTCTCGGCGAATACCAACATTCTATTGATACCAAAGGCAGGATAGCCATCCCGTCCAAATTCCGTGCTGAGTTGGCACAGGGCGCAGTAGTGACGCGCGGTCTGGACGGTTGTCTTTTCATCTATCCGGCACAGGAATGGCAGGAGCTTGCCCAGAAGTTGAAAACGCTTCCGCTCACGCAGGGAGATGCGCGCGCGTTTGTACGTCTCATGTTCTCCGGAGCTGCCGAGCTCGATATCGACAAGCAGGGGAGAGTCAATATCCCCGGGTATCTCTGGGAGTATGCCAAGGTTGCTAAAGAAGCAGTTGTTGCCGGTCTGTATAACCGCATCGAGATCTGGGACCCGACTGCCTGGGCTGCCTACCGCAAAAAAGCAGAGAGCAACAGCGATGCCATAGCCGAGCAGCTTGCCAGTCTCGGCATCTAAGCAAACAAAGAAAAAATTACCGATAAAGCAAACAGTAACAGCAAACAGCCAAAACAAAGCAGGAGGTAGCGGCAAAACAAAACCAAAGTAAAACCAAAATAAAACTTTGATTTACCGCTACCTCCTCCCAAAACCGCTATGAAAGCAACCGTTCACATACCAGTACTCCTGTCTGAGGCGATCGAGCACCTTCACATTCAGCATGCAAAGACCTATATAGATGCGACGTTTGGTGGTGGAGGACATACGCAGGCGATCCTCGCGGCAGACGATAAAGTCCGGGTGTTGGCGATCGATCAGAATGCCGATGCCATCGCGCTTGGCAGGCAGTTGCAGCCTCAGTTTGGCGACAGGTTGCTGTTAGCCCAAGGGAATTTTGCCGGGCTGGTCGAGCTGGCTCGTGCGGCAGGCATTATGTCTGTTGCGGGCATACTGTTTGATTTGGGCTTATCCTCTGATCTGCTAGCCGGGGCACGCGGATTTTCTTTTCATGATGCCAGTGATCTGGATATGCGTTTTGATACCAGCACTGAACTGACGGCAGCTGACTTCATCAATTATGCTTCCCTTGAGGACCTGATATTTACCTTCAGCACCTTTGGTCAGGAACCCTACAGCAGGACGATCGCCCGGGCTATTGTAGACGCTCGTTCTCGGCGGGATATCCGCTCCGGGGCAGAACTCGCATCGCTTGTCGAAAGAGCAGTTTTTTCTAAACAGCGTCAGGAGCAGAAACACGGAAAACACAAGCATCCGGCTACCCGGATTTTTCAAGCCCTGCGTATCGTGGTCAACGGAGAATTTCAGTCGCTTTCCCGGGCTCTCGAGCAGAGCCTCGATATCCTTGAGCCGGGAGGAAGACTGGTAGTCATCAGCTACCATTCCCTCGAAGACCGGATTGTCAAAAATTTTTTGAAAGCCAAAGCAGGCAAGTGCACCTGCTTCCAGCCGGAAGACCTTTGCACCTGCAGCCGTGAGAAATTAGTAAGAATTTTAACACCTAAACCAGTCAAGCCTTCTGATACGGAAATACAGAATAATCCACGTTCCCGCAGCGCCCTGCTGCGCACAGCTGATAAACTATCAGTCCTTAGTCCTTAGTCTTGAGTCATTAGTCACTAGTCGTTCATTGTCAGTTTGTTATCGTTAGCAGCAGTCATAGCATGCAGAGTGTAACCCGTAACTCGTAATGAGTAACCCGTTAACTCGTTAACCCGTAACTAATTACACTATCAGTAAAACAGAAACCTAAACCTAAACCTAAACAAAGGATCATGTATGGCTTATGTCGCAGTCATCGGCCAGTCGCCCAGCAAGTCACAGCCCCGTGTCAGACGCAAGCATGCTATCAAGATCAGAATGAGATTCGGTTTCATATCCCTAACCGCGGTGACGATCGCGCTCGGATGCGTGCTAAGTATCCTTTATTTCATGCAGATTAATCGGTTGACCATGGCAGGTTATCAGATCAGCGAGCTGGAAAAGCAGATCAGCGGTCTCCGTGAAGATAACAAGCGTCTGTCCTATGATGTTGCCCAGAATAAAGCTTTGACGCTCGTTGAGCTGGAAGCAACCGAGCGTTTGCATATGGTTCCGGCAGAGGAAGTTCAGTACTGGTGGGGTGAGGATGCCGGCGCTCTAGCGGCCCGACAATAAACCTTGAAAAACTGTATTTGCAGGAAACGTGTCCATGGTACGCAGTCACAGCAAAAGGCATCATAAACAAAAAAAATCAGCAGACTGGCGGTTACGATTGATAGCCGCCATTTTTTTATTGCTTTTCACTTCCATTCTGGGAGTACTGCTTGAACTGCAGGTTATCCATCATGCTACCCTGTCCGTGCAGGCTGAGGAGCAGCGTATCGTGCAGCGGGTCATCCCGGCGCGGCGCGGTGATATTCTCGCGTCCGACGGTCTGCCTCTGGCGCAGAATGTAACGCTCAATCTCATTTATGCGGTCCCCTGGATGGTGGAGGAGCCGGCAGCAGCTGCATTGCAGTTATCACCGCTACTCAATATACCGGTCGATGAACTGCATGAGAAATTGTCTCGCCAGAGTAGCTATGTGCCGCTTAAACACTGGGTGGAAGAGACCGAGGCTGAGGCAGTCCGGCAGCTGAAGCTAAAAGGTATCGTGATCACGGGCGAGGAAAAGCGTTACTACCCGGAAGGCAGGATGCTCTCGCATGTATTGGGATTTACTAACAGCGAAGGCATCGGTCAGTATGGCCTGGAGAAATACTACGACCCACTGCTCAAAGGCAAGGAAGGCTATCTGCGTCGGGAGCAGGACACTTCCGGTCGTTCCATCCCCATTGGATTAAATGAAGAAATCCCACCGGTCGACGGGGTGCATATTGTCCTGACGATTGACCGGAGCGTACAGCGTATCGTGGAAGCCAAGTTAAAAAAAGGTGTAGAACGGGTGAGCGCAGAGCAGGGTTCAGTGATTGTCATGGACCCGCTCACCGGGGCAGTGCTCGCCATGGCAAATTATCCTGACTTTGATCCGAATAATTATGTAGAGTCACTCAAGGATGCAGAGGGAAATATTCAGGAGCATGCCTACGCGGTTTTTAACAACGACGCAGTCAGTTGGCCGTACGAACCAGGTTCTGTTTTTAAGGTTATCACCATGGCTGCAGCGCTTGACTCCGGCAAGGTCAAGGTAGATGCAACTTTTTTTGACAGTGGCAGCCTCGGAGTCGGGGGGTTGACTATCGTCAACTGGGACAGGTTGGGACACGGTGAATTGAGCCTTTCCCGCTGCCTTGAGATCAGCAATAATGTCTGTCTAGCCCAGGTAGCCCTGGCCACGGAAGGCAGTAATTTTTACCGCTATATTCAGGGTTTTGGTTTCGGGAGCACCACCGGAATAGATCTGCCTTATGAATTGGGAGGCACGATTCAGGAGTATAAAAACTGGAATGAGATTCAGACTGCCTATAGTGGCTTCGGTCAGGCTATCTCGGTGACGCCTGTGCAGCTGATCACCGGCGTATCAGCGATCGCCAACCGTGGACGCATGGTGCGTCCCTACATTGTCCAGGAACAGCTGAGCGGTGAGCAGGTTATCGAGAGCCAGCCGCAGGTGATCAAGCAGGTGATATCCAAGGAAGTGGCAGAGGAGCTGACACGCATGATGGTCAATGTCGTGGACCGCAGTGAAGGTCGTCCTGGCAAGGTCGCGGGGTATGAAATAGCCGGCAAGACGGGGACAGCCCAGGTAGCGAAAAAAGGGGAGAGTGGCTACGAAGAAGAAATTTTCAACGTTTCGTTTGTCGGTTTTGCCCCTGCAGATGCGCCGAAATTTATTATTCTGGTTAAACTGAAACTTACTCCTCAAACCCATCCGGACTTGCGCTGGGGTTCGCAGGCGGCTGCTCCGGTTTTTCGTGAGATAGCCGAGGAGCTGTTCAAGTACTATGAAATGCCGCCCATGGGGGTTTAGAAGACAGGGGCGAGGGGTGAAAATAAATAAAATTATGCTTGAAGCTTTTGCATAGGCACCATAGAATAGGGGTGCTTTTGTTATATTAATTAAAAGAACTCTATGCAGAAATCAATCAAGGCATGTATCATCGATATTGATGGGGTACTATATGAGGGAAAGGTTGCAGTCCCGGGGGCAAAAGAAACGCTTGCCTACCTTGTACAGAAGCGAATACCGTTTGTCCTGCTGACCAATACCACCATGCGCAGCCGACAAGGGATGAGCGACAAGGTTTTTGAGCGAGTCGGAGTTCGCGTACCAGCAGAACAGATTTTAACTGCATCTTCACTGACTGCGGATTATTTGCGTAAACAGGGCAGTCCACCATCTTTTATCCTGTTGGCTGAGAACGGTATGCAGGAATTCACTGACATTCCGTACGATGATGCTGACCCTACGTATGTCGCAGTTGGCGATCTTGGCCGTGGGTTTAATTTTGATGTTCTGAATAAAGCATTCCGGGCGTTGTGGAACGGTGCGGAACTAATCGCTATGCAGAACGAACCGTATGAACTGGGAGACAATGGTCCGGAATTAAATGTTGGGTCCTGGGTAGCGCTCCTGGAGCGGGCCAGTGGCAAGCAAGCGACTGTTATTGCTAAACCTTCAAAGCAAGCTTTTCTGCTGGCGCTTGACCATTTGGGAACGCAGGCGGAGGAGACGGCGATGATCGGCGATACGATTGCCGTTGATATTTGGGGCGCGCAGCAGGTGGGTTTACAGACAATACTTGTTAGGACAGGAAAGAGCGATTTTGCGTCAATACATGGTATAGAACCTGATTTGCAATTAGCCTCTATAAGGGATTTGCCTACAGTAGTGTAACAGGTATTTATAGTAATCAGTTGACAAAAAAATCCTACTTGCTAAGATTCGAATTGATAAATGATAAAAAAAGCAGAAAGAGCGACCAGTGTCGCTCTTTCTATGTCTCAAGACAAAATCTTAAGATAAATATTTAACTTATTATTACTATGACGAGGTGGCTGATGGCGAGAAAGAAGGTAATTATCGTCGGGGCAGCGGGGCGTGATTTTCACAATTTCAACACGTTTTTCCGCGGCAAGGAGGAATACGAAGTTGTGGCTTTCACTGCATTCCAGATACCTGACATTGACGGTCGCACCTATCCGACCGAACTGGCAGGGGAATTGTATCCAGCCGGCATCCCGATCTATGCCGAGGAGGAATTGCCACGGCTGATCAAGGAACATCAGGCAGAGTACGTAGTTTTTTCGTATTCCGATGTCACGCACGAGCATGTAATGCACCGGGCGGCCATCGCTAATGCCAATGGAGCCAATTTTATGCTGCTTGGGACTCGGGACACGATGGTGGAGTCAACGAAACCGATGGTCTCGATCTGCGCCGTCCGGACCGGATCAGGCAAGAGTCAGACATCGCGACGGGTGGTTGATTATTTTGTCCAGAAAGGTTACAAAGTCGTGGCCATCCGGCATCCCATGCCGTATGGAGATCTGCGCCAGCAGGTATGCCAGCGGTTTGCTACCTACGAGGATCTGGACAAATATGAATGCACGATTGAGGAGCGTGAGGAATACGAGCCGTACATCGAGCGCGGTCTGGTGATCTATGCGGGGGTTGATTACGAGAAGATCCTGCGCGAAGCGGAGAAGGAAGCAGATATCATCATCTGGGACGGGGGTAACAATGACTTTCCGTTCTACAAGTCAGACCTGCAGATCGTGGTAGTAGACCCGCACCGTCCGGGGCACGAGCTGAAGTACTATCCAGGCGAGACGAATTTCCGCATGGCTGATGTCTTTGTCATCAACAAGATGGACACTGCCGATGCCGAGGGCATTGCGATTGTGAAGGAAAATATCCGTAAATATAACCCATCCGCAACCGTTATCGAAGGCGACTCTCCGATTACTGTTGATGATCCTAGCCTGATCAAGGGCAAAAGGGTTCTCGTGGTAGAAGACGGTCCGACGTTAACACACGGCGAAATGAAATACGGAGCCGGCATCGTGGCTGCCAAAAATAATGATGCTGCAAAAATCATTGATCCGCGTCCGTATGCAGTAGGCTCGATCGACGCCACGTTCAAGAAGTACAATCATCTTGATAATCTCCTGCCTGCCATGGGGTATGGTGACAAGCAGATGAAAGAGCTGGAGGAGACGATTAACGCTACGCCATGCGATGCGGTTGTCATCGGGACGCCCATAGATCTGGGACGTATTCTCAAGATTAACAAGCCGTCTACCCGGGTGACCTATGCCCTGAAAGAGCGGGGCAATGTCATGCTTGCGGACGTGCTCAACCGGGTTGAGAAAAAAATCGGTATTACCCTGAGCGCCGATAAGCCGGTTGCCAAGGTATCCCAGATTATATCTAGCGTTACCGCGACAACCACAACCCGTTCAGCCAGCTCCAGGAGTGGCGTGCGGCACATGCTGCATCTGAAAGATTTTACCGGTGAAGAGTTGCGTGAGATCGTTGAACTGGCAGTAAAAATCAAGAACAACCAGAAGGAATACTGGTATGCGCTTGACCATAAAACGCTTATCATGCTCTTCCAGAAGACGTCAACACGAACACGCGCCTCATTCGAGACAGCTATGACCCAACTTGGCGGTCACGGCATGTATCTGGACTGGCAGACAACCCAGCTCGATAAAGCCAGCCTGCCGGATGAAGCGAAATGTCTGGAACGCTACGGGGATGCGATCGTTGCTCGCCTGAAGAAGCATGCTGATCTGGTTGTTATGGCCGAGGCAGTGAATATACCGGTCGTTAACCTCTGCGATGAAAAATACCATCCCTGCCAGGGGCTCGGCGATATGCTGACCATCTATGAGAAAAGCGGCAAACTGGAAGGCGTCAAGCTTGTCTATGCCGGCATCGCCAATAATGTCAGCAACTCCCTTGTGACTGCTGGCACGAAGCTGGGTGTCAAGGTCACTCTGGCTGTACCCGAGAAGGATCCGGATGCATTTGATCCGGAGCTGGAGGCAGCAGCCAAGGCGACTGGGAATTATACAGAAGCAGTCAGTTTGGAACAGGCACTGGAAGGTGCTGATTATGTCTATACTGATACCTGGGTCAACATGGAATTCTTCAAGGATCCGAGCTTTGCCGCAGAAAAGGAACGTCGTATCCGGACATTGAAGCCATATCAGGTGACAGCTGCCGCCATCGACAAAGCAGGTGGTCGCGCCAAAGTAATGCATTGCCTGCCGGCGCATGTTGATTATGAAATCACGCGGGACGCACTCGACCATCGCAATTCCATTATCTTCGATCAGGCGGAGAATCGTCTTCACATCCAGAAAGCCATAGTCATCTGGCTGCTGCGCAAGAGCGGCCAGCTCTAATCGCTGTTCATCGGACGCCCGGTCGAATGACCGGGCGTCTTTGTGTGGCAGGTTAGGCACTTCTGTCTGGTGTTCTTGACAGTCTATCCGCGTTTTGCTACTCTCTCTGCCGGTAAACAAAAACAAATGTACAGGAGTCCTATCGGGAAAGTCGGAGCGTATGAGCACTATTGTCATGAAAAATTTGTCTGGAGCATCTCGTCGGTAACCCGTCCCCTTTTACCAATGGTAAAAGGGGTTTTTATTATCCAGTCCATATTAACGTGTATCAAGGAGAACACATGCCGGATTTCAAAGGGAGAGACATTATTTCAATCGAGGATTTTACCCGGGAAGATTTCATGTATGTGATGAAAGCCGCCGAGATCATGGAGAAAGAAGACCATTCTGATTTGATGCGAGGTATGCTGATGGCTTCGCTGTTTTTCGAGCCGTCGACTCGCACCCGTTTTTCCTTCGAAACCGCCATGCGGCGTATGGGCGGAGACGTGATCACTGAGACATCCGTGCAGTTCTCATCTCTGTACAAAGGGGAAACCCTGCAGGATACGGGGGCTATGGTGGGCGGATATGTAGATGTTGTGGTCATGCGGCATCCGGAAAAGGGATCCGCACGGGCGCTCGCGGATGGTACGGACAAGCCCGTTCTCAACGGTGGTGATGGTCCGGGAGAGCATCCCACTCAGACACTACTTGATCTCTACACGATTCTTTCTGAGCGGGGTACACTAGACAACGTCAAGATCGGCTTGGTTGGTGACTTGAAATATGGTCGCACTGTGCACTCCCTCGCATCAGCTCTGCGCTTTTTCAATCCGACATTTTATTTCATCGCGCCGCAGGCGCTGCAGATGCCTGATATATACAAGACCAAACTAGAGAATGCCGCAGTCAAATATTACGAGACCGAAGATCTCGACAAGTATCTCGGCGAGCTTGATGTCATGTACATTACCCGTATTCAGAAGGAACGTTTTTCCGATCCGGCTGAATATGAGAAGTACAAACACGTTTATGTTATTGACCGTTCCGTACTCAGCCGTGCCAAACCGGATGTAACGGTTATGCATCCGCTTCCGCGCGTCGGTGAAATCAAGGAAGAGATAGATGACATGCCCAATGCGGCCTATTTCCGTCAAGCGAAGAATGGCGTGCCGGTGAGGCAGGCATTGCTGGCGCTCGTAACCGGGCGCTTCGAACTCAAGGATCAGAATGTGTCATCCAAGCTGGTAAAAAAGAATGTGCTGCTCTCCATTGGCAGTGATGAAGACAAGAAAGCGTTGATGCCTGAAATCCAGAAAATGCAGCAGATGGGTTTTAATATCTATGCTACTGAAAAAACTGCCAAATTCATCGGTGAACTCGGAATCGATGCCACGACGCTCTACAAGATCAGCGAAACGGATAAAAAGCCGAATATCAAGGACTTCCTCGAACAGAAACGTTTCGATATCATCATCAATATCCCCCAAGGCCGCGGTGGATCGGAAGTTACGGACGGAAGCATGATTCGTAAGCAAGCGATCGAGCAGAATATCCCACTGATCACTGAACCGCAGGTAGCTCGTTTTCTGATTCATGCATTGAGTGAAAAAATTTAAATTTGAACCTTAATGGTGCTTAAGTATAGGCAGGCGGAGGCTCATGCGTCCGCCTGTCATTGTGTTCAGGATTGTGATATCCTGCCGTCAGAGAATCAGGTGTATTATCAGGAGTTAGCATGAACTTTAAAGAAAAATTTTCAGCCATCGTAGCAAAAAATAATTCATTAGTCTGTATAGGTCTCGACAGTGAGTTAGCAAAGCTTCCAGAGCATTTGAAAAGTGCTGACAACCCGCAGTTTGAGTTTAACAAAGCAATCATAGATGCGACCGCTGATTTAGTCTGTGCCTACAAGCCGAATATGGCTTTTTATGAAGCCGAAGGTGTGAAGGGTATGGAGTCACTCAAGAAAACCATCGCATATATTCCGAAGCATATACCGGTCATTTTGGATGCGAAGCGCGGTGATATCGACAACACATCCCGCCTGTATGCCCAGGCGTGCTTTGAGTACCTGGGGGCAGATGCAGTTACTGTTCACGGATATATGGGAACAGATACAGTCAAACCTTTTCTTGAGTATGCTGATAAAGCTATATTTGTTTTAGTTAAAACTTCCAATCCAAGTGCTGTTGAGTTCGAGGACCTTCCTGGCGAAGAGGGAAATCCTAACTACCTGCGTATGGCCGAGCTGGTGGCTGGTTGGGGGAGGCTGTTTCCCGGTACTGCCGGGGCCGTGGTGGGGGCGACCTATCCTGATGATCTGCTGCCAATCCGTGAAATACTTCCCGAGGCGCCGCTGCTGATTCCTGGCCTTGGCAAACAGGGTGGTGATGCAGAGAAAACAGTCAAGAACGGTATGAATGCACGGAAGGTAGGTATCCTGGTTAACAATTCGCGCGGGATCATTTTCGCGTCAGAAGCAGACGATTTTGCAGACGCAGCGCGGGAGAAAGCCCAAGCATTCAGAGATATGCTGAATCAATTAAGATAATATTAAACACCTATGTTTGATAGATACCGGTATACATGAGGCTACGTTGACGCTGCGGAGTCACAGACTCCATCCGGCGGGTTGCAAACCCGCCGGATGGAGAGATTATTTAATTAATCAAGGTTAATCATGCCGATCAAACCAAACATCTCCTGGCTTTTTGATACAAAGGCGCTCAAGATCGCGCCGGCAGACAAACCGTTCTGGTATACTTCCGGCTTGATCGGGCCGTATTACATCAACACCCAGTTCCTCTGCGGTGGGGAATCAAAAGCCGTAGAATTATTGGCGCTCATTGATGCCGAGCAGGACAAACATGAAACCTTTCATAGCGTTATGCTCAGCGCTTTGGAAGCAGTTTATATCGATCACCAGATCTATCATGATGTGATCGACAGTATGGCTGCAGCCATTCGTGATCAGATAGGCTTGGATCAGGTTGACTATATATCCGGCGGCCAACGGCGCGACTGGTTTTTTGCGCCCTTGATCGGCAAACGACTCGGCAAGCCTGTTTTGTATATCTACAATGACATGAGCATGTATGACGAAGCTGGCAAGTCAGTCGAAAAGCTTGATGGAGCTCGTGTTGTTAATACTGCTGACTTACTGACCGTTGGCTCAAGCTACACAAAAAAATGGATTCCTGCTCTGATGCAACGTGGCGCCCGTATGATTGCGAGTGTTAATGGTGTGGATCGCCTGCAGGGTGGGATGGATAACCTGAAAACTGCCGGTGTGGAAACAGTCATCAGCTTGTTTTCCGTGCAATTAAGCCTGTTTGATCAGGCGTTGAGCAGAGGGTATATCGATCAGGGGCAATACGATCTGGTTAAAAGTTATCTGTCTGATCCGTTCGCTTCCATGCGCTCATTTCTCGTTGCGCATCCAGAATTTCTTGCTACTGCTCAGCAAGCTGACGAGAAAACAAAAGCGCGGGTAGAAAAGTTGATAAGTGAAGATCTCTATAAGCTTAAAGATCGATAAATATCCGTTTACCTCTGCTTTTAAAAGGAGTAAACTGCTACACTAGTGTCCCGGATCTATAGATCACGACATGATTCTAGTAGCGTTTATTCCATTTAGCATATTAAGGTATAACAATGGCGTTGAAGTATCGGACAGAATCAGACTCACTTGGTTCCCGTAAAGTGCCGGAGAATGTACTTTGGGGTATCCAAACCTTACGTGCTGTAGAGAATTTTCAGATTACCGGCTTAAATGTTGACGATGAATTTATCAGAAGTATTGCGATTGTCAAAAAAGCTGCCACACTGGCCAACCTGGCTATCAAAGAGTTGCACCCCCGGATCGGAACAGCAATTATCAAAGCGCTAGACGAGATCGTAGCCGGGAAGCATTTTGATCAATTTATTACCGACCCCATTCAGGGAGGAGCAACTACATCGATCAATATGAACATGAATGAAGTGGTCGCCAACCGGGCACTGGAAATCATCGGTTACACACATGGGGACTATGAGGTCATCCATCCCAATGACCATGTCAACAAAGCCCAGTCAACCAACGATGTGATCCCGACCGCGATCCGGCTGACAGCCTATACACTCTTTGCCAAACTCCTAGATAATTTCAATTATCTCGATAAAGCTCTATCGAGAAAAGCCAGGGAATTCAAGGGCGTGATTAAACTTGGCCGTACGCATCTGCAGGATGCCGTACCGACAACGCTCGGCAATGAATTTGCCGCCTATGCAGCACTTGTCCGTCAGGATATCAGCAGGCTCAAATCAGCGCGCAGCTTGCTCCTCAGTGTTAACCTCGGTGGAACTGCGATTGGAACCGCGGTGAATGCTGATCCGCGCTATCGTAAGCAGGCCATCAAATTTTTACGCGAGATATCAGGTTACCCGTTCCGGGCAGCGCCGAATCTGATCGCGGCAACCCAGGATAGCTTTACGCTCTGCCATGTATCCTCTGCCTTGAAGATCGCCGCTATGAATCTGAGCAAGATGGCCAATGACATCCGGCTCATGGCATCCGGACCACGCGGCGGGTTGGCAGAAATTTTCATTCCTAACTTACAGCCGGGTTCCTCTATTATGCCTGGTAAAGTTAATCCTGTTATTCTGGAAGTGACCAATCAGGTTGCCTATCAGGTTGCCGGAAATGATCTGACGATCGATCTGGCAGCCAAAGCAGGCCAGTTTGAACTAAACGTCATGCTGCCGGTGCTTTCGCATAATCTGTACCAGTCGATCCGCATCTTGGCGAATGTATCGCGCATCCTTGCTGAAAAATGCATTCTCGGCATTAAAGCAAATGTGAAGAATTGCCGTGAACATCTTGATCGCAGCACTGCTCTTGCAACAGAAATTTCCGCACTGATCGGGTATGAACAAGCGGCAAAACTTGCCAAGGAAAGCATCAAATCCGGCAAGGGGTTCCTGGCGTTGCTGCTTGAGAAAAAACTGGTGACACCTAAGCAATTAGACAAGCTAGTCAAATAATGACCAAACGTCTGCAAATCGCTATCTGCGGTTCTGCGGAAGCAAGCGACCCTGAGGTTTCCCGCAATGCTGAGGTGATTGGAAAATTGCTTGCCGAGGCTGGGCATATCGTGCTGACTGGAGCGACGACCGGCTACCCCTGGCATGCAGCCAAAGCAGCACAGGAAGCAGGTGGTCTGAGTGTCGGCATTTCTCCAGCCAAAGACAGGGAAGAGCACATAAGTGTGTATTCCAAACCCACTGATGAATTTGATGTATTGATGACGACCGGAATCGGCTTCGAGGCACGCAATGTAATTTTAGTTCGCGCTGCGGATGCGGTGATCATCATCGGTGGCCGGATCGGGACGGTACAGGAGTTCACGATAGCCTACCAGTCCGGGAAAGTGATCGGCATTCTGGAACACAGCGGCGGGAATGCCGCCTTGCTGCCGCAAATCGCGGTTAATTCAAATCGAACTGGCGGTTATATTATTACTGATATTGACCCACGGGAATTAGTCAAGCGGGTGCTTAAAAAAAGTAGGTAATCACTTATCTATTAGTATTTCATTTTTCGAAAGGATCAATATGGCAACAGATGAACAGATTGAGGAGGCGAAAAGGTTACAGCAGGAATATGCGAATACCAAACTGAATTATGGTGCTGATCCGACCACGGAGGCCGCTCGTAGGGCGTTACAAGAGTATTGTCAACAGTACGGTATAGATCAGCAGTCGTTAAGAAACGGCACTCTTAAAGCAGGAGACAGTTTTGACGATAAAAGGCGTGAGCTTGATTAAAAAAAAGGGATAGTATCATGTCGAAAATCGATCTTTCCGTAAATCTTGGCGGGATTAAACTTCGCAATCCAACTTTGTTGGCTTCCGGAATACTCGGGGTTTCCGGAGAAACCATGAAGCGGGTGTACGAGTCGGGAGCAGGAGGAATAACGCTAAAATCGATAACCAATGCACCCCGTACGGGGCATCCCAATCCTATTATGCTTTCCACTGAGCATTATTTTATGAATGCTGTGGGTTTAAGCGGGCAGGGGATAGAGGGCGTGCAGGATGAAGTGAAAATCCTCAAGGATGCTGGTATTCCTGTAATCGCTAGTGTCTTTGCAGCTAGTTTCGAAGAATGCGGCGAGATCGCTGCGCAGTTTGAATCCTACGGAGTAGATGCAATTGAGCTGAACGTATCATGTCCGAATCTTGCTCCGGGTGAGCAAATCGGGGTTACCATCGGCACGAGTTGCGAGCTAACCGAAGCGAATACCAGAGCCGTTAAAAAGGCTATTTCGATACCTTTGATCGTGAAACTCTCACCGAATGTTACTGATATTGTTTCCATTGCCAAAGCCGCAGTCGAGGCTGGCGCGGATATCATTTCAGCGGTTAATACCTTTGGTCCAGGCTTGAAAATTGATATTGAAACCGGAAAACCCATTTTGTCCAATAAACTCGGTGGTGTAAGCGGTCCGGGGATCTTTCCGCTGGCGCTTGCCTGCATCTGGAAGATCAGGCAAGCAGTCGAAGTCCCGATCATCGGTATGGGCGGAATAACAACGTATGAAGACGCGCTGGAAATGATCATGGCCGGCGCTGACGCGATTGCCATCGGAACCGCCGTGCATTATGAGGGTATGGACGTCTTTGGTAAAATTGTGCAAGGTGTGACTGGCTGGATGGAACAGCATGGGTTTTCTTCACTCGAGCAAATACGAGGGGTTGCCCATAAATGTTGACTTTGCAACCGAAGAATGTATGAACGCGCTGACTCGTAACTCGTTAATAAACAACAGGAAATGCATTATGAAAAACATCGTAGCTGTACCCAATACCGTTAAAATAACCGATATCACACATGTCAATTCCCGCATGACAACTATCGAGCTGGATGCCAGGATTGAGATGGATCCCGGTCAGTTTATCATGCTCTGGATTCCGCGCGTGGATGAAAAGCCTTTTTCAGTCGTGGCTCCTGATCCGCTTACCCTAAGCGTGGCCTGCATCGGTCCGTTTACGAACAAGCTCAAGGAAATGAAAGCAGGCGACAAGCTTGGCTGGCGTGGACCTTACGGGAAGGGATTCAGGATCATTGGAAAGAAAGTGCTGATTGTCGGTGGCGGATGCGGTCTCGCGTCTGTGTACCACTTGATCACAGCATGTACTAAGCAAGGATTAGCTGTTGACGTAGTGGCTGCCTTCAAGACAGCAGAAGAAGCATTTTTGCTTGAGGAAATCAAAGCTACCGGAGCCAACGTGAATGTTTGCACTGATGACGGGACTGAAGGTTTCAAGGGATATGCGACGGACAAAGTTAAAGAGCTTATTGCCGATAAAACATATGATCAGGTTTATTCCTGCGGTCCTGAGATCATGATGTCTTTGCTGCGTGATGTTTTAGACAGAGCTAAACTTCCCTATCAGTTTAGCTTGGAACGCTATATGAAATGCGGGATCGGAATATGTGATAAATGCTCCATCAATGGGCAATTGGTCTGTCAGGATGGTCCGGTTTTCAATCAGGATCAGATCAAACAGTTGACTGAGTTTGGGAAGTTTAAGCGCATCGGTACCGGGGAGAAAGTGCCGTCGCTGCCGGAAGCGTGTTAGTTTTTTAAATCCTGACAGCATAAATCGTGTCATACTCTTAGCATAGCCACGGGTTTAAACCCGTGGCTATTTAGATCGAGCTTAAGCGGTCTCTTCCCACTTCTGTAAAACGGTTAACGCTTTGAGCGTGATCCACTTGCTCGGCTTGCCTTTCTGCTCGATGTTTGTCTGGAAACGGCCGTTGAACGTATCATCCAGCAGCCAGGTGCCGTCTGGTTGCTGTTTGCGTTTAACCAGATCGATCGCCTCCTGCATGCGTTCATCATGAACACCGAGCTTCAGAAGTATCTCTAATATTTCCAGCACATCGTCCTGGTACATACGCGGAAACCCGAAGCGCGTCCAGCCGGGTTTGGCTGTCTGAGAAAGATTATGACTCTTGCGGTAGACATGATGCCTGAGGACAAAGTCGACTCCGGTATCTATCATGCTGCTTATTTGAGTTGTGCGCTTTTTTTCAGGTATTTCTGCGAGGGCTTTGAGTGTTTTCATTGATCCCATGAAGCAGGAATGTCTGCTGAAGCACATGTTGATTTTATCGTACGGCCAACCTGTTAACTTGGTATCTTTGCCATCGTCGAAGCGGCTATAGTGGGCCAGCCAGTCGATCGCTCTCTGTACTCGTTTATCAGATAAAAAACCAAGTTTAATCAGGCTCCAGACCATATTGCCGGTCAGGCAGGGGATTACGTACGCAGAAGAACCCCCATTCAGCGTCTTCGCATAATCAACAGAAAATCCACCGCTATCCTGATGCTGGGCGTGTTTGAGGATAAATTCCGCTGCCTGTTTTATCCGTTCATCTTGAGAATCTGCACCGAGATTGGCTAGGATAATCAGCTGCCAGACGGTGCCTTTATACTTGTTGCGATAGAACTGGTAGTCATCCTCCCAGGCTCCGTTTTCAAGCTGTTTAGACAGAATCTTTGGGACAGTTCCCGTAGTCATGATGGCTTGCTTGGCTTTTTTTACATCAACATTTTTCACAGATTTTCCGAGCAAATCAGTGAGAGTTACGTAGCGAACCGAGGGATTTTCTTCATCAAGGAGCCAATCGAGAATAACCGATTGTATCGCAGTCTGCTTCACCATACTTCACCTCATATGAGAGGATAAGCTGATGGTAGCCTAGCATGCTAAGAACAATACTTCAATCATAAAAAATGCGCTAATGCGACACTTCGGATTCAAAAAGAATTGTTGTATACTGCGACTTGTGAATACTCAGGCAAAAGGGGACTTATGGCGATTTTATTAACAAATGGTCGTGTTTTCCAGAACGATGGTTTTAAGGATGTGCAGGTTTTAGTTTCAGAGGGAAAAATCGAAGCGATCGGTCATAATATCTTGACTGATGCAGATCGCATTGATCTTGATAACAAGTTTCTTTTACCTGGCGTGATCGACATGCATGTACACTTCCGCGAGCCGGGTGGCGAGCACAAGGAAACCTGGGCAACCGGTTCGCACGCCGCTGTTCTGGGCGGGGTGACAACGGTACTGGATATGCCGAATACTAATCCAGCGACTACGACGCTGGCTGCCTATGTAGCCAAACGTGAGCTGGCAGCCGCAAACAGCCTGGTGAATTTTGGCCTGGCGTTTGGAGCTGGTCCTGATAATCGGGAGGAGCAGCGCCAATTGCCACTCACTATACCAGTCAAATGCTATGCCGGTCCGACAACTGGTTCTCTACTTGTCGACCAGCTGCCGCTACTTGATAACATATTTGCGACAACCGATCATCTATTTCTCATTCATGCGGAAGACAAGGAAGTCATGGATCGGAATGCCATGCACTATCCAGGTTCAGAAGATCCGCGTGTGCATAATAAAATCCGTTCTCCGGAAGCGGCAGTAGTCATGATGGAGAAGATCGCCGGTCTGGCGAGGAAATATGATCGACGTGTGCATTTTTGCCATATCAGCTCGCAGGAAGAGCTTGAGTTCGTAAAAGCTCTCAAGGCAGAGGGATTAAAAATGACCTGCGAAGTAACCCCGCATCACCTGTTTCTCGAGGAGGAAGCGCTTGCTCGTATTGGCAATTACGCGAAAATGAATCCTCCCATCCGCAGTCAGGAACACCTGGATGCACTATGGGAAGGGCTGGTGCAGGGTGCTATTGATTGTGTGGCTACGGATCATGCGCCGCATACGCGGAGTGAAAAGGAGCTGCCCTACAGCAAGGCGCCGGCGGGTGTACCCGGCGTGCAGACCATGTTGCCGCTGCTGCTTGAGCAGATTCAGGCTGGCAGATTGAGCTATGAGCGGCTGGTCGAGATCACAAGTGCACAACCCGCCACTATTCTTGGCTTGCAGCACAAAGGCAGGATTGCGGTTGGCTACGATGCCGACCTTGTCGCGGTTGATCCCACGATCGAACGTGAAATCACGAATGCTGCCATGGCTAGCAAATGCGGCTGGTCGCCCTTTGCAGGTAGGCATGTGCACGGTTGGCCAGTTATGACCATGGTCGGAGGACAGATTGCCTGCCGGGAGGGCAGGTTAGATTCTGATACGCGCGGCAAATTTATTTTTTAACCGGAGATACGAATGTCTATCCTCGTCAGCGGTTCTATTGCCTACGACCAGATTATGCGATTCAACGGTAAGTTCAAGGATCATATCCTTCCCGACAAAATTCATATCATCAATCTCAGCTTCCTTGTTGACGAGCTTAATAAAAATCTTGGCGGTACTGGGGGAAATATAGCTTATAACCTCGCACTGCTGGGGGAGCACCCCTATCTGTTCGGGACCGTAGGCAAGGATTTTGATATCTATGCCGAGCACTGTCAAAAGGTGGGTATTGATATCCGTTTTGTCCAAACGCATGCTGATTTATTTACGGCAAATTTTTTTGTTACTACTGATCTCGATCACAATCAGATTGCAGCATTCTATCCTGGAGCTATGGCCCGGTCAGCCCAAAACAGTATCCATCAGGCTCATGCGGAGAACCCAATGGATCTGGCGATTATTTCTCCTGATGATCCGCAAGCCATGATTCTGCACTGCGAGCAGTGTCGTGAGGCAGGCATACCGTTTATTTTTGATATTGGCCAGCAGGTAATCGCTCTCGACGGCGAACAGTTGCTGGCTTGTGTAAAAGGTGCCAGAGCACTCATCTGCAATGATTATGAAATTGAGGTATTCCTCAGCAAGGCTGAGAAGAAAGTCGATGATCTTCTGGAGCTTACCGATGCAGTGGTAATTACCGAAGGTGCCAAAGGCTCGGAAATTGTTACCAAAGGAACTACATTTGATATCCGTCCCGGTATTGCCCGCACCCTTGTCGATCCGACAGGAGCAGGTGATGCGTACCGCGCGGGTTTCCTGTTTGGAATGGCTCATGCATGTGATTGGCATATCTGCGGGCAGATCGCGAGTATCGCGGCTGTTTATGCAGTTGAGCAAGCAGGCACACAGATGCACCGCTATACGCTTGAGGAATTTTGTACCCGCTATCAGGAGACGTTCGGGGAAGCATGTCCGGTACATGCGTGATACGCTCGATAGCTTCACCCAGTCGGTAAACTCAGGGTGCCCCATTCAGCCCCCTTTAGGGCAGGCTCTACTCAGGGCCCCAAAGCTAATGAGCATGTCGTGGTGAGCGTAGCCGAACCACGAACAATAATACTTTCCATCACAAAGTCCAGGTATCATTGTGAAATCATATTACATTTATATCTTGCATTGCGCGGATGGTAGCTATTATATCGGTGTTACAAATAATGTCGATCGACGTTTATATGAACATCAAAATGGCCTAGTTGCTAATTGTTACACCTATTATCGGCGACCAGTACTGTTGAGATATGTGGAAGAATACAGCGATATTAACGAAGCTATTGCCAGAGAGAAGCAGCTTAAAAGGTGGACCCTGAGAAAGAAGGAAGTTTTGATAGCTGGCGATGGAGATCGTTTATGCCAGTATGCCAAGCCGGCAAAATAGACACTCAGGTGACGTGGTGAGCATCATGGCGTCACCCATTCGACTAGCTCAGGGTGACAAGGCTGATAAGCATGTCGTGGTGAGCATAGTCGAACCATGACTCTTTTGGTTAGAAGCGTTACCCAATCAGCACACTCGGGGTGGCATCGTAACCAGCTTAATAATCCGTCTTTACGCATCTGAAGGGATATGGCTGTAGTCCATACCCTGGAGGCTTTTTTTCATCTCTACATCGGAGATGATGCGATTAAGCAGATCAGCAAATGATTTTACCGCGCTTAATGGCATGGCGATGCGGGTATGCATATGCGCTTCATGACGATTAGTAGGGTTTTCTACCCCAAACGAGAAAATAACCGAATCCGGATTGGCAGTGGCGAGAATACGCGTGGCAAAACGGGGAGCATCTGCGGTCATGACAAAGTTCTGTTGCTGCTTGTTCTGTTCTCCATTAGACATGGCTTGATTTCCTGATGAGTGGGTTAAACGGTTGACGGGTTAGCGAGTAGTGAGTTGCGAGTTATCTTTTTTGCTTTATAATTGCTGATCCCTAATGTTAGACCCCGATATATGTGTTATAGTTCCAGATATTCTTGCATCGTTTTGACTTTTAGACCGCGTCCCTGATGCTGGCCACGCAATGAGAAAAGTAATGCCCTGGCGGTGTCGAGCGAGGTCAGGCAGGGGACATTGTATTCCAGAGCAGTCTGCCGGATGAGCGGACCGTCCTGGCCTGCCTCCGGGGTCTGGGTGGGGGTGTTGATCACCAGTACTGCTTTTTTCCCTTTGATCAAATCAAGGATATCGTTGCTTTTATCAGACGCGATTTTTTTTACTGTGCGTGCCTTGATACCATTGGCATTAAGAAATTTTGATGTACCTTTGGTAGCGATAATAGGGTAGCCGAGGGAATCAAAGCCGCGCAGAATGGTAAGCGCTTCCTGTTTGTCTTCGTCAGCGATGGTCGCGAGGATTTTTCCCTTGAGAGGTACGGTGATGCCTGCAGCTAGAAATGCTTTGTGCAGGGCGCGCGGATAATTGGTATCGATCCCCATGACTTCACCGGTTGATTTCATCTCCGGGCCGAGCCTGGTATTGACATCCGTCAGCTTGGCAAAAGAAAAAACCGGAGCTTTAACTGCCACAATACCACTTTCCGGATACAGCCCGGGAAGATAGCCCAGGTCGCGAAGCTTCTCGCCATATATAATATGCGTTGCCAGCGTAACCATCGGTATGCCGGTAATTTTACTCAAAAACGGCACGGTACGGCTACCACGCGGATTGGCTTCTATCACATATACCTGCTTGCCGTCCAACACATACTGGATATTCGTCAAGCCGCGGTTGCCGATGGCGCTGGCAAGGCGGGTCGAGTAATCGACGATCGTATCAATCTGTTCGAGCGTCAACCCCTGAGTCGGATACACCGCCATGCTGTCACCGGAGTGAATGCCTGCCCGCTCGATATGCTCCATAATGCCCGGGATAAGTACGTCTTCACCGTCGTAGAGCAGATCAACTTCAGCTTCCTTGCCGGTGATATATTTATCAACCAGTACGGGAGCATCTGGCGATACCTTGAATACGTAGGCGATATATGCTTTTAGCTGTTTTTCTGAATAAACAATTTCCATAGCACGACCACCCAGGACGAATGAGGGACGGATCAGTACAGGATAACCGATTTGATTGGCTACGGTGATGGCGTCCTCGGGCGTATTGACCGCTTTGCCCTGCGGGTAGGGAATATCAAGTTTGCTGAGCAGCTTTTCAAAACGATCCCGGTTAGAGGCTAATTCAATGCGGTCCACCAGTCCCGCATGTGCCATGATTCCCTGTTTTGCCAGCTGAGATGCAAGTGAGAGCGAAGTCTGGCCTCCGAATTGCACTATGAATTCCGGCTTGCAGGCTGATGCTTCGTTTTCATAGATATGCATCACGTCTTCGATATCGAGCGGTTCGAAATACAGCCGGTCCGATACATCGAAGTCCGTACTGACCGTTTCCGGATTGTTATTGACCATGATCGCCTGTTTGCCCATGCTCCGCAAAGCCATGGCGGCGTGCACACTGCAATAGTCAAATTCGATACCCTGGCCGATCCTAATCGGGCCCGAGCCGAGCACGATAGCTTTTTCCGGTTTCGGCTCGCCACGCTTAAGCTTCGGACAGACAGCCTCGTTTTCCACCTCCCAGCAGGAATAGAAGTAGGGAGTATGGGCTTCAAATTCTCCGGCACAGGTATCCACCATTTTGTAGGTCGGCTCGATTCGGTTCAGTGTGCGGATTTTTTTGATCTTTTCTACTGTCGTTTCAGTCAGCTCAGCTATACGCGCGTCGGTGCATCCCCAGCGTTTTGCCTGTTTGAGTTTTTCGGTAAAGGCTTTGCTGTTGATCCTGCAGGCGTTTAGCTGCTGTTCCAGCTTGACGATGTTGGCAATTTTTTGCAGGAACCACATGTCAATTTTCGTGCGCTTGTGGATGGTTTTAATCGATTTGCCACTACGGATTGCTTCGAAAATAAGCAGGAGGCGTAAATCGGTTGGTTTTTCCCAGAAGTCCTTTTGTCCGAGAAAACGGTCAAGTTCGGGGAGGCTGTCGAGCGAACGGATCGCTTTCTGCAGAGCGCCCTCGAAGGTGCGATCGATGGACATGACCTCGCCGGTAGCTTTCATCTGGCTGCCAAGCATGCGGTTGCCCTCAGGAAATTTATCAAACGGAAAACGGGGAATCTTGAGAACCACATAGTCCAGCGCCGGCTCGAAGGCCGCAACGGTTTTTTGGGTTATGGCATTGGGGATTTCATCCAGCGTGAGACCAATAGCTATTTTGGCAGCGATACGGGCAATCGGATAGCCGGTTGCCTTTGATGCCAGCGCAGAGGAGCGGCTGACGCGTGGGTTGACTTCGATGATATAGTACTGAAAACTTTTAGGATCGAGCGCAAACTGTATATTGCATCCGCCCTCGACACCCAAAGCCCTGATTATCTTAATCGAGGCAGTGCGCAGCATCTGATACTCCCGGTCGCTGAGCGTCTGGCTCGGGGCAACCACGATGGAATCACCGGTATGGATGCCGACCGGGTCAAAATTTTCCATATTGCAGATGGTAATGCAGTTATCAGCCGAGTCCCGCATGACTTCATACTCGATTTCTTTCATACCACCGATGTACTGTTCGATGAGCACCTGATGGATAGGGCTGGCTTCAAGACCGCGTTCGCAGATTTCCTTGAATTCCTTGGCATTAAACGCGATGCCCCCGCCAGATCCGCCCAGTGTATACGCTGGTCGGATGATGAGTGGCAACCCGATCAGCTTCAAGGCTTTTTGTGCTTCTTTTACAGAATTGGCAATCCGGCTTTTGGGGATCGGTTCATCGATCTCGAGCATCAGGTTGCGGAATGCTTCCCGATCCTCTGCTCTGTATATTGTTTCGAGTGAGGTGCCGAGCAGTTTGACATTGAATTTTTCGAGCAGACCAGCCTGAGCGATTTTCATCCCGAGATTGAGCCCGGTCTGTCCGCCGATGGTTGGTAAAATGCCATCAGGGCGTTCGCGTTCCAGAATCATTTCTATGACCTCGAGCGTCATGGGCTCAATGTACACCTTGTCCGCGATGTCGGCGTCAGTCATGATCGTGGCGGGATTGCTGTTGAGCAATACGGTCTCGACGCCCTCTTCCCGCAGGGAGAGGCAGGCTTGCGCGCCGGCATAATCGAATTCTGCTGCCTGACCGATGACGATCGGGCCGGAGCCGAGGATCAATACTTTTCTTATGTGAGCTTGCTTGGGCATGGTGGGAACAGGTGTTAGGGATTAGGTGTAAGGGGTTAGGAATTCATTTTTTTAGCGATTTAATGAGACCGTTGAGCATCATCATTATCTCGGCATTGTCAATTAAAAGCTGAGTTACCAGCTTTGGCTCACGGTCAGGGAAGACGCGTTGGCAAATAGTGAGCTGCGTGTCCAATTCAGCTGATGACGAACGAGAAATGTGGAGGAACTGAATATATTCGGCCTTGTGGTATCTCATAAATCCTTCGGCAATATTTGAAGGGATCGAAACTGATGATCGTTTCATCTGACTCGAAATCCCATATTTTTCATCAGACGGTAATTTTGCACATAGATTATAAACGTTGCAGACAAGGTCGATCGATTTTTGCCATACTTTTAAATCTTTATAGGAGTTCATATGTTGAAATCCGATAATCTGATTTCTGTCACCTAGCACCTAACACCTAGCACCTCTCCGCCAGCATTTTATGAAAACGATCGAACAAGTACATCGAGTCCTGCGGTCCGGGGCTGGCTTCCGGATGATACTGGACCGAGAAAATTGGCAATGTCTCATGCTGCAGACCTTCGACGGTGCCGTCATTCAGATTGACATGCGTTACCTGGAAACCTGTCCCGAGCAGGGAGTCACGGTCTACATTGTATCCGTGGTTCTGGCTGGTTATCTGAATGGTACCGGTGGTCAGGTCTTTGACGGGATGATTGGCGCCCCGGTGTCCAAACTTCAGCTTGTAGATATCCCCGCCAAATGCCAGAGCAAGGAGTTGCTGCCCGAGGCAAATGCCAAACGTTGGATAATAACGGGCCAGCTCGCGGATAGCGGCGATGGTCTGTGGGATCGAGCGTGCGTCACCCGGACCGTTGGAGAGGAAGATACCATCAGGTTTAAGTGCTACAACATCTTCGTATGTTGCATTATGTGGTACAACGCGGATATCGTAGTCATATCTGGCAAGGCAACGGAGAATGTTCGTCTTGATGCCGAAATCATAACAGACGATACGTTTCGGACTTTTACTGTTGCTGTTTGTGGATCGATATGTATAGGCAGCCTCGCAGCTCGCTTCACGGATAACATCCGCATCAGAAAAAGCATGGATTTGTGTAAGTACTCTGGAGCGCAAGGTCGGGGTTAACGTTTTCCCTGAGATGATTGCCCCGGGCAGGACGCCGAAATTGCGAATTTTACGCGTCAGCATACGTGTATCGAGATTGCTGATTCCGATGACGCCATGCCTGGCAAGAAAATTGTCCAGCGAACTGATCGAACGAAAATTGCTTGGTAGCAGTTCGCGCTCTTTGAGAATCAGACCGCGCAGATACGGTTTTTTCGATTCCAGGTCTTCACGGTTTGTTCCATAGTTGCCAAGCAGGGGATAGGTAAAGTTTATGATTTGGCCGGTGTAGGAGGGGTCGGTGAGAATTTCTTGATAGCCAGTCATGGAGGTGTTGAATACAACTTCGCCTACAGAAATGCCCAGAGCGCCGATGGCTTCTCCTTCGTAGAGCGAATCGTCTTTAAGTAGTAAATAGGCGTGTGACATGCGTGCCTCTCATAAAAAAAAACCCCTTAATAAAGGGGAAAACGCATTTCCTGTCAGACAAGGGGCTGATTGGTGGGGGAAAAGATCAAGGCTTTTTTCCTAAAAGTTGGTTAACCTGCGGAACTGTATCAAAGCCCGGTTTGAGTGTCAAGCGCGTCTGTTGCTTTTCGTCTGTCTGGAAAACTGGCGACAACGATGCTTGCCGCTATGAGGCATGAGCCGATGAGGGCAAGCGTACCCGGCAGTTCGTCGTACCAGAAATACGCAAGCATCGTCCCAAGCACGGGTTCGGCAAGCAGGATTATACTGCCACTGGCGGCATTGATATGGGAAAAACCTTTATTTACAAAAGTATATCCTAGAAAATTATCGAGAGCGAACAGCAGAACGATACTCCAGGTATACAGTGAAAGTTGTTGTTTAGGCATATCAGCGAGCAGCATGAGGGGGAGTAGACTCAGCGCAGCAAAACCTAGACTCCAGACAGTGATTTCAATAGAGCTTTTAGTCCTTCCTAAGTATCGGCTTCCCACGTAGTAGGTAGCGGTAAGAATTCCGGAAAGAAGCGCAAATACATTTCCTATAAGGTTGGCTGTAAGATTGGCGGGATTAAAGAGAAAAAGTATACCAGCAATGCTTATACTCAGAGCGAGCCAGGTGTGGCGCTGCATTTTTTCTTTGAGAAATAGCCATGCGAATAGAGACGTCCAGATACAGTTGACAGAAAAAAGAAAGAGCGTGCTGTTGATCGGTGCCTGAATCATGCCAATACTGAGCAAAACTATTGCGAGTCCATAACCAAAGATTCCCATAATGGCAAGAATACATAGGTCGGTCAGAGAGCTGATGTGCGTTATGTGTTTTTGCTTTCTTAGCACAGCTAGACCGATCAGAAATGCTACTGAAAGTCGCAACGTTACTTGTGCAATCGGACCGAGCTCTTTGTTTAATTCACGGACCATGACCGGCATGACTGCATAGCAGGCGGAGGCGAGAAGCAGATAGAGAGAACCTTTGACTTTCTTATTCATAGGGATTACCCGTGGAAGGTTGTGTGTTTCTTCAAGTGTGATTATAATACAGATTGCCTGTTTTTCACGATGGGGGTCATATGCTTGTCAAAGATATCATGTCCACTCAGGTGATAACCGTCAAACCTGAGACACCAGTGAAAGAAATCGCCCAGCTGCTGGTAGATAATGACATTAAAGGTGTACCGGTTGTCGATGATTCATCGGGGGTTATCGGCGTTATCACTGAGTGCGACCTTATCCTTCAGAACGCCAAACTGCACATCCCGACCTTTATTCAAATCCTCGATGGTGTTTTTCCTTTGGGGCAGAAGGAAACTGAAGAAGAACTACGGCGCATCGTCGGAGCAACCGCCGATGATGTCATGAGCCATCCGGCGATCGTCATCGCTCCGGATGCCACGGTGGATGATCTTGCGAGCCTTATGTGGGAACGCAAAGTCAACCCAGTCCCGGTAGTCGAGGACGGGAAACTTGTCGGCATCGTCAGCCGAGCTGATATTGTCCGGCTGCTGGCAAGCACGTAGAACATGTTGGTTGGTGATATGATAAAGCCCTGCATGATCCGAGGATGTGCCGGGCTTTTTTTTATAAGTTATTTGGGAGTTCGGTTATTCGGCGTCTGAAAGGTCTGTGATGGAGATGCCATCATTCGTGAGCATGGTTTCCAGATCCGCGAGGTCTCCGAGCGGATCGTACTCCAGGAAAGCGGTTGTTTCAGGTGGAAGCACCAGCTGCGGGTCAGTTACTGTAGCCGTACCTGTATCAGCAGTTGCTTCCGTCGTTACTAATTCAGCTGTCGGGACCTGTTCGTCAGGTTGAATCTTAGTATCGTTCTGAGAAAGTTTTACCGCAACGACCATGATCACAGAAAGTCCGAGGAGAACAGTCGCGATGATGGGAAATAATTTGGTGATTTTCATGGTTGTCCGTGAATAAGTCAGGATACAGGTTGATCTTCAGCAGGAACCGGAGAGGTGATTATTTTTTTAATAATGTTGAACAGGCGGTTGATGTCAGCATCAAGCGTTTGCAGGGCAGTTGTAACTTCACCCAGCACCTGCAGAGAAGCACCTGTGGCTTCGCCAGCAGTTAGTAGCGCGAGCGTTTCGTTTAGCTGCTGTTCAATCACCGTTATATTGTCTGCGAGGGAAGTCAGGCGGTCTTTCAGGATGGCGGAAGCTTCGGGGCCTAGGGTCATTGTCTGTTCTGCAAGTGCAGTTTCCGCTGCAGCGACGAAAGAACGCAGAGAGCTGACAGCCTGCTGCAGGCGGTCAGCGTAAACATTAACCTGCAACATGCGTACGTCTATGCGGACAGCCAGCCAGTAGCTCTGGATAACAGCGGCTGTCTGCTTGATCGTTGGCATGTCTTTGGTAAGCGTATCCAGTTCACTGCGTTTTGTCTGTGTCCAGACCAGATGTGCATCCAGTGATGCGATACCTGGATCGAGTACCTCAGTTCTGATCGTGGGTGCTGCGAGCAGGCGGTTTTTGACCAGATTCAGATAGGCTTCCATGGCATTGAGGCTTTTTTTCAGGTAGTTGAGAGCCTCTTCACCGGCAATTTTAGCGGTTGATTCTTCATTGAGATCAGGGTGTTTAGCAAGGAAATCATCCCAGTTAGCCTTGGCGGTGCGGTAAGCACCTGTTTTGGTATCGTAATCAGTTTTGGCGGCAGTATAAGCTTCCTGCGCTGCGGGGTTCATCTCCCGCGTCAGAGCCGCTGCTGCGGTCAGCCGGGGCAGGCCGCTGGCGAGAAGCGTCATGACAAGG
>JAKQHK010000021.1 GCA_029573015.1 bacterium | reverse complement strand
CAGACATCAGACATCAGACATCAGACATCAGACATATAGAACATAATCAGCTTAAATGAATGATGGAGAGGTCATGAGCAAACTACAAAAGGCACTATTACCGTGGATAGCAGATCTGGAGCCATATGCCTGGGAGGAATCGAGCGAGGATCTAAAACGGAGGTATGGTTTACAGCGGGTGATCCGCTTTGACGCAAATACCATGCCGACTGTACCCGCCTGCTATGACCGCTTTCTCGATCTGCTGCGGCAGGACCGGCAGGCCAATGAATACAAGGATTTTTCCTACGTTGAGCTGCAGGCACTCGTTGCCGGCTACACCGCCATCGAGCCAGAAAAGGTCGTTGTCTGCGCGAGCGGGGATGAGGGGCTGGATATCATTGCCAAAGCATTTCTGCTGGAGGGGGACAGGGTGGTGGTTTCCAAACCGACCTACTCAATGTTTTCCATTCAAAGCGGGATTAACGGCGGGAAAGCTGTTAATGTTCCATTGCTGCCTGAGACATTTTCGCTTGATGCGGAAGGCTTGATAGCTGCCTCACGTGATGCAAAACTTTTATTCATCTGCAACCCTAACAACCCGACCGGGACAGTGAATCCCCGGGAAACGATCGAGTATGTAATCCGTGAAGCCGACTGCATGGTCGTGGTTGACGAGGCGTATTTTGAATTCAATGACCGGGAAAGTGTCCAGGATCTCATCGCGACCTATGATAACCTGATTGTCCTGCGGACTTTTTCCAAATTTGCTGCGATAGCCGGAGCACGGGTCGGCTATCTGCTGACTAATCCGTATCTGGCCTCTAAGCTGAATGCCATCCGCCTTCCCATGGGGATTAGTTATTTCTCCATGGAAATCGCCAAAATGGTTCTCGCAGAAGACATGGTCTGGGTGGAACAGAATCTGCAGATGATCCTTGTGGAGCGGTCACGCATGCAGGCAGCATACACCGATCTTGATTTGAAATTTTGGCCGTCACGTGCAAACTTCATCCTGGTTCGGTTCGGCGAGCGGGCTTCCGTAATCGCGGCAGCGTTGAAGCAGCGGGGGCTGGTGGTTCGCGATTACAGCCAGAAAGCCGAGACAGCCGGCTGCCTGCGTATTGGCATCCGCTCGCCGGAGGAAAATACTATCCTGCTCGAAGCGGTGCGTGCTATGCTCGATCAGTCGACAGGATTTATATCTTAATGCTGTACCGACTATGAGCGTCAACGAACTTTTAACTGACCGGCACCTGCACACTACCTATTCAGACGGTAAAAACAGTCTCGAGGAAATGGTGCAGGCCGCGATCGCCAGAGGCATGCAGCAGATCGCGATTACTGACCACATGCCCCTGCCGTTCTCCGACGAGTGCGCTATCCCCAAAGACCGCTTGCTGGAATACAGGGAAGCAGTACTGGCGGCAAAAAAAACATACGCTCGTCAGATCGATATTTTACTCGGCATCGAACTTGATTATCTTCCGCAACATCTGGACTGGGTTCAAGAGATCGTTGCGCTGGGCTGGGACTGGGTGATGGGATCGGTGCACTTTTTGAGTATCGGCGATACTGTCGATCAACCATATATTGTTGATTACGCCGAGAATGTATTTCGGGAAGTGCTTGAAAAGGGAGCACAGGGTGATATCAGGAAACTTTGTGCTGACTACTATGCCAATGTACAGGCACTCGTTCAAACCGGCTGGATCGACTGCCTGAGCCATATCGATCTGGTCAAAAAGAATAACCGAAATAATCAATTCTTCAATCAAAATGAGAGCTGGTATCAGGAAATGGTACGGGAAGTCCTTTATGTGGTAAAAAGCTTCGATGTGATGGTCGAGCTCAACACCGCTGGTCTGGTTAAGCCTTGCGCTGAACAGTATCCGAGCGAATGGATCATCAAGCAGTGCCTCAGCAGGGGGATACCGTTGGTGCTGAATTCGGACGCGCACTGTACCGAAGAAATCGGCAGGGAATTTGAGCGGTTCCTCACCCTTTTAGACATTACCTCTCCTGCGTCAGGAGAGAGGAGAAGCAGAGACCTCACCCTAATAAATTTTTCCTCTCCTACCGTAGGAGAGGGGAGAAGTAGAGACCTCACCCTAATAAATTTTCCCTCTCCTGCGTCAGGAGAGGGGACAAGTACTCGAGGAGAACATCATGAAAGCAAGAAAAGCACAGGTAACACGTGAGACAGGCGAAACTGAGATTGCCGTTACGCTGAATGTCGATGGCACAGGTCAGCGAGAGATAGAGACCTGGGTCGGTTTTTTTGATCACATGCTTGATCTGTTTGCCAAGCATGGTCTTTTCGACCTGCAGGTGCGGGTGCCCAAGGCTGATTTGCAGATAGACGAGCATCACACCGTTGAGGATATCGGGATCACGCTCGGGCAGGCATTTGCGCAGGCGCTCGGAGATAAAGTTGGCATTCGGCGGTACGGATTTTTCATCCTGCCTATGGACGAAACACTCGTTCAGGTGGCAGTCGATCTCGGTGGGCGCGCCTGGTTTGAACTCAAGGACGGAAAGAACGAAGATATGACCTTTCCGCGGGAAAAAGTCGGTGATCTGAGCACCGAGCTTGTGTACGATATTCTGGAAGCATTCGCCAGCAATCTGTGCGCTAATATCCATGTCAAGGTTGAATACGGTCGCAATGCGCATCACATGATTGAGGGCATTTTCAAGTGCTTGGCGCGCGCTTTACGCATGGCTTGTGAATTGGATGAGCGGGCGAGCGAACAGGTGCCGAGTACCAAGGGGCAGGAAATCCTCAAACAGGGGAAAGGGGAGAGGGTATAGGTGCAAGAAATAACCATAAATAACAAGTAATAACTTGCCTGATATGATTGCCATTATCGATTACGGTTCGGGAAATATAGCTTCGCTCACCAACGCACTCGGGCGGCTAGGGGTTGCTTCTACGGTTACTGCTGATCCGAAAGTCATCGTCCGCGCCCAGGGGGTGATCTTTCCCGGCCAGGGACGAGCTGGTTCAGCCATGCAGGCACTGCGGGCTACCGGCCTTAACGAACTAATACCCACGCTGACACAGCCGTTTCTCGGCATCTGCCTCGGGATGCAGTTACTGACCTGGTTTACCGAGGAGGATGAGACTAAGGGGCTCGGCATCATTGAGGCGGCCTGTTATCGCTTTCCCTCAACGCTGACTGTTCCGCAGGTCGGCTGGAACAGCATACGCATCGTGCGGGAGTGTCCGATTTTAATCGATATAGCAGAAGGATCCTATTTTTATTTTGTGCACTCGTACTATGCGTATGATCGGTCTAGTTCGCTTGTCGCGACAACCAGTTATGGTCTCGATTATGCTTCTATTGTTCAGAAGGATAATTTTTTCGGGGTGCAGTTCCATCCGGAGAAATCAGGTGAGTCTGGTATGCAGTTACTTCATAACTTCGTGTCATTATGTTCGTAATCCCGGCTCTAGACATATTAGATGGCAAATGCGTCCGCCTCAGGCAAGGTGATTATCGTCAGGTGAGCGTGTATGCCGATTCTCCGTGCGCACAGGCGCAGTTGTTTCGTGCGCAGGGCGCGCTCATGCTCCATGTGGTTGATTTGGATGGAGCGCGTACCGGCATGCAGAGAAATGCTACGATCGTGCAGGATATAGCGCGGGAGATTCCCTTGCCCATTCAAGTCGGAGGAGGAGTACGATCAGTGGAGCAGGCTGCCGCGCTTTTGCAGTGCGGAATTTACCGGGTAATCCTCGGCACGGCCGCACTCGAACAGCCCGAGATGCTGACTAAGCTTGTTAACCGTTTCGGCTGCGAGCGCATCGCGGTTTCGCTTGACAGCCTTAACGGTCGGCTTCGGATCAGCGGCTGGGAAAAAGATGCCGAGATCACCACAGAAGATGCCGTAACGTGCTTAAAAGATGCTGGTATTTCTGTCGTTATTGTTACCGACATCAGCCGAGACGGCATGCTGGGCGAACCAAATTTTGAGCTGATAGGTCGGTATGTCCAGCAGGGATTTCAGGTCATTGCTTCCGGCGGGGTGTGCACTCGCGAGCAAATACGAGAGTTGCAGTCAATCGGCGTGTATGGTGCCATTGTAGGCAAAGCGGTATATGAAGGTAGATTGGATTTTGTAGCTGTTCAGCGTGAGGTTCTCAGCCTGCCGACCTTTGCCAAGCGTATCATACCCTGTCTTGATATCAAAGATGGTCGGGTAGTCAAAGGCACGCACTTCACTGATCTTGTGGACAGTGGTGATCCGGTTGAGCTTGGTAGTCGTTATGCTGAGGAGGGAGCTGATGAGCTTGTGTGCCTTGATATTGCTGCCTCGGTCGAAGAACGGGGAAACCGGGTGGAACTGGTCCGCAGACTGGCAGCACATGTTCCCATTCCCTTGACAGTCGGAGGGGGAATTCGATCACTTGAAGACATATCAGCTTTATTGCAGGCTGGCGCGGACAAGGTCTCGATCGGTACGCAGGCAGTGACCAATCCCCAGCTGGTCAGAGAGGCTTCGCTTCGATTCGGAGCTCAGGCGATTGTCATTTCGGTTGATGCGCGGCGATCCGGGGATAACTGGTTCATCTACGTTAAAGGAGGCAGTGAGAAGACTGAGGTACGGGTACTTGATTTCGTGAAACACATGCAGGATCTAGGAGCCGGAGAGCTGCTGGTCAACAGTCTTGATCGCGATGGGACGCAGGTCGGCTTTGATCTGGCATTACTTATAAGTATTACCGACTCTGTTTCGATCCCGGTGATCGCTTCCAGCGGGGCTGGCACATTGGATCACTTCCTACAGGCTTTCCGGCAGGCCCGGGT
>JAKQHK010000004.1 GCA_029573015.1 bacterium | reverse complement strand
GTAACGCTTGCGGACAGCGTCCGTTACAACAGATCCAGCGAAGGATGCAGAGGTATAAAATCCAGCAAAATATCCGGCAGCCTCCAGTCTGTCGCAGAAAGACTTAATCAGGCCGGAGCAGAAATCAGTCCCGGCTTCAATCTGCTTCTTTTCCTCCATGTCGAGGAAAACAGGATAGTCAAACTGCTTCCCGGCAAGTGTAGACAGGAACATTTCAGCTTCCTGTACGGCTTCAGAGAAGCTGTCTGCATAGCTGTACCAGTAAGCGCCGACGTGAAGTTCGGCAGCTTTTGCCTTCCTGTAGTTTTCTTCAAAGTACTTGTCTTTTGAGTTTGTACCGTAGCCTGCGCGGATGATCACAAAGTCAACTCCGCTGTTTCTGACAGCGTTAAAATCAATCGCACCCTGCCATACCGATACGTCAATTCCTTTTATAGCCATGTTATTTTTCCTCCTTATCCGTGTCTTTTTCATCACGGTTATGCAGCTGCTCCAGTACTTCCTTCAGCTTTCCCGGAATCGGAAGTCCAAGGTGGGCAGCATTTTCAATCAGGGACAGACCTTCATTCGAGATGTAGAAGAAGATGACTGCCGTCCGCAGGACACCAACCTGTCCGAGTACATTGATGTCGATGACGTTTGCGATGCCGACCAGAATGAAGATCAGCACCTTGCGGCAGATGCCGCGAAAGCCGACCGCCGAGGAGAGCTTTTTGTCGCTGATCGCACCCATGACACCGGTGATGTAGTCGCAGACGACGAAAATCAGCAGCGCGTAGAGCAGGCCGTCGCAGCCGCCAAGAAAGTAGCCAAGCCAGCCGCCGACAGCGGCAAAAACGAGTTGTAACGTGTTCCAGAATTCTTTCATGAGAAATTCCTCCTTTGATTTATTTACATGAAAAAGGCGGCCTCCCGCAGGAAGTCGCCCAGTGCATATAGATTGTTGTTTACGGCTGCGTCTCCGTCAGCGTATAGGTGATTTTCATCGTCTTGTCTGCAGTTTTGATGACCGGAGTCGCCAGGTTGTTGATGGTCGCAAGATATGGCGTATACAGATACAGATCCTTGTAGAAGTAATAGTTGCCATAGGAGCAGTAGTATTCCTGATAGGCGAAGGTCTTATATCTTGCCATAGATTTTCTGCCCCATCTTGCATAATCGTTTGACTGGAGATTGCGGACATGCAGCTTCGGTTCGCCGTTTAAGTAATACCAATCGTTAATCACGACATCATCGTCAATGAGGAAGGTATGCAGGCTTGAGCTGTTGTAGGATGCATTGGGCACGACCTCAATATTGGCCACGCTGGTCGTATCAATTCGATAGACTGTATTTCCAATAGCAAACATGAGCCACTTCCCGCTTATGCCGATATGACTGATTTCTGAGGTGTTCGCGGGCAGGATGATTTTTTGCGTGGTTGCCTTTTCTGCGCTTACGGTATCGAGAAACCATTCGTAGCTTTCGTGATTGTAATAATCCGTGCTGCCGGAGGAATAGCTGTATTTCTGATTGTCCCTCCGGCTGATTCCATACCAGTTGCCATCTGCGGCATGGAACAGATACGGAAAAGCATCGCTGGAATTGTTATAGGGAGCAATCGTCCCGCCCTTGTTTCCGCCGCTATAGGCATACCAGTATGGATAGTGGTTCAGCTCGATTGTTTTTTCTTCCAGTGCATCCGTAGCAACTAAGCTGTATGGCCGCTGCATAAGTCTGGCATGGAGATAATCCTCCGGTACCTTTCTCAGGGTAACCGAGGTTGAATTATAAACAGGGATCATCTCCAGACGATAACCGTCTTTGATATATGTCCGGTGGTTCTCCTGATAATTGCTCTGGTTTCCCGGTATGTTTGAAATGACGTTATCGCTTTTTAAACGCACAAAGTAATTGCTGTCATATTGCGTTCCTTTGCCAGCCAGTACATTCGTGAGGGAAATACAAGATATTGTCCCGTTCGCCTGCGAGGTTGCAAAGTCCCAGACATATTTGAAACCGCCATCCACAGTTTTGCTTTCTGTAAGGTTTCTGCTGCCGCGCCGGATGTCCTCCGTATTGTTCGCGTCATTGGACGCGTATCCTATGAGCGGATTGTCAAGCGGTGCATAGATATTTGCAGGATCTTCCTCAACCGGATTCTGATATAGCAGGAGTCCGCCCGTTAGCCTGCTGTAGATTGGCAGCATCCAGTCCTCGCCATATTTACCGTCGAAGTAGGGATTGTTAAACATGGCTCCCTGGATATTGGTATTTAAGATGTCCGCGATTGCCTCTGTTACAAGGTTCTCATCCCGGTATATTTCTTTTTTGCCCGTGTGGACGTCTGTCAGTTCTATTGTGCTTTTTCCCTTGAGCATGTTTATTCCTCCCTGTTCAGATAGTCGGTTGTGATCGCCTTCACAAAGCCCGCTTCTCCGCTGATCACAAAGCGGTACATAAGCTGCCCGGTGATG
>JAKQHK010000002.1 GCA_029573015.1 bacterium | reverse complement strand
GGCTCCGTAGCCAGCACGAAATACCTCTTTCAGTCGGTCAAGTATACGGAAATCATCAAATACTTTTTCATGCACGACGCGGATATATAAACTCCAAATCGCCTCAGGTTCGGTCCAGAATTCTTCCTGATCGTATAATCCAGCAGCTGTATTGGTATCTCGGTCGATTGAATTTTTGATAGCAATATCCGCCCTGCTCGCAACCGGATTCTGGGAAAGACTTCTGACATATTCACCCAGATCAGAAAGCGTATCAAATCCTTTCTCCAATCGGTGCAATTGTGTTGGAGTGACATATTTAATACGCTTGTACTCTTTTAAGGCGCGAAGATACTGTATGAGTTCTTCCTTACCTATTTGAGTGCTATCCCATTTGGTCAAACCTACAAGTGGACGCGGTAGCATCTCACCCGGGAAGCCGTCGCTTAGAACAAACATAGGACTTGATTGCATCTGGCTGATGAATTGCGCAACCATCTCATCGCCATCTGTCTGCGCCATATGCCAACAAAGGTGTCCCATAATGCTGTCTGCCCGCAATGGAGTAACCCAGGACGCAAGCGGTCTTAAAGATATACGCAGAATACTGTTCATGCTGTGCCCTCTATTAGTTGGCATTTTATCCAGCCTAACGGCTGAGAATCGACTTTCCAGAAAGTCTCCGGAACAAGTTTTGATTTTCGGTTAATCGAGTCGTAGATCTGCGGGGTGATAAACTTATTAACTGCTCCGCCTCCAAATCCGATATTCATTACCCATTCACGATCCGTCAGGCTGCTACCAACCCGCTCGTGCAGAAGGGACAGCAAGTCTCTCAGGCGTTGGATATGCTCCTCGCCTTTTTTGGGATTATTTGGGTCCGGGCGAATATCCCGGATGGCTGATTCGTACCGGCCTAATACACGTTGTTGATAGTACTGATTGCAGGCATCGCGGATGGTTTTCGCGGAAAATACTATATGCTTTTTGGATAACGCTCCTTTGCGACGAATACGAATCTCAAATTCAAATTCAGCTCCCGTATCGATTACCTCAGAGGAAGTCGGGATACCTTTGGAGCGGCCTCGTTTTAGGGATGCTACCATGATCTGCTCCGTGGGGATGGGACGGCTGTCGGTAACGATGAGATCACGGAATGGGTCGTCAAAGGGGGACGTATACCCAAATGCATTTTTTTCAAAATCACGATCAAGTTTATCTGGTACTGATCCCTGGGGAGCATAAATCGCATAAAGCAAAGCTGTACGCAAAGCACCCTTGAGCGAACTGCCAGGGAGATAGAACCCGCCGAGCGAACGAGCGCATTCGCCTATGTGCAAGGCATTCTGATCGTTGATTTTATGGATAGATTCAATTTGTGGTTTGTAAATAGCGGCAAATGACTCCGCTATTCGGATACGATACAGCACCTTCAAGTCTGTCCGGCGTGCCAGAGCCAATCGCCGGATCTCATTGCGGATGACACACATGTTTTGGCTCGAAAGCGTTTTGGTGAAGCTATTTTTTTCCTGATCAGTCAGAAGGGAATAGAGATGCGAAGGCAGAAACCGAAGCACATGTCCATCCTCGACCATATACTCAAACGGCGAATATTCCCGTCCGGTCCGTATAGTTACAGGCGTAAGGGTGGTCGCTTTGATTCGCAAAACATCATTATTCATGGGATATCTCCATAAAAGCTAGGCTGCCGGATTCCATCCTGTTCCGGTAATCAGAACCTGACCGTAGCCTCTGCTTCCCGAACCACCCAAGGCATCGTTATGCAACAGCTGTATGGATTCTTCAATGAGCGAGATAAATTCTTTTTCATCATCCTCATCAAATATTCTCAGTACCAAATCGAACTCGAACCTCACCCCGGCTGGAATTCGTTCAATAAATCGCGGACCGGGACCGTGACGCATATCACCACCTCGAGGTATGGTGACCTCAGCTTTTTCTTCCATAAACTCACCACCCTCTTTGCGTGACAGCTGAAATCGTTCCCTCCACTCAGCAGTCATATGAGCGTCACGCACCAGTAAACGGGTAACGGTAGCGGTCTGGGATCCAGCTGAGGATCCAAATAACGCGCAAATCGCGGCGTCATCCTGCTTGCCGCGAGCTGTTTCAAGCAAAGATCTCATTTTCCCCTTGAGCGAGCTTCCCGGTATATACGGCTCATCGGTTATCGGATTGCGTACTACTGGAGAGTCAATACCACCTATCTTCATGACATCATTGCCTGCCCCGATATGCAAGCCAGTCATGACATCTAGCTGGAAATGCTGGCTGATCATTTTTTTCAGTTTAATTGTCATGGATATCTCCTGTACGTATAATTTGGTAATTGAACCTGTGGTTTATTTGGGTTTATAAAATTTAAAATACGCTACTACTGCTAGCATATGCTTGAGAAACCAATCAAAATCTTCACGATTACGAATCACTGAAATTCGATTCTGTAGAAATTGAAAAAACATAGGTGGAATCGTCTTCCGTCCCAGGCTATACGCCGCCTTGGAAAGCAGAAAGTCGAGCTGAACTCTGATCTTCGCCCAGTCATCTAGTGCTGCATATCCAAGCGCTTCATCGTAGATACGACGCAATTGCGCGGTGGTCAGAGTGCTGGTCGCAAACATTTGAGCGAGCTGTTGAACATTGTTCTGACAGGATGCATCCCCGGATACGAGCCGGGCATCCATGACTTCAGGATTCTTGGAATCAGCATAGGAAGATATGAGAAACCGTTCCTCCAGTCCCGGATCCTGATATGCTGATTGACGGTCTCTTGACTGTGTCGGGTTACAAGAGTATGAGTTGCCTCTTCCTTGTCTTTTTTCTTTTTGAAAGCAGTCGTAGCAGGTCGGGAAATTACGTTCTGATCTGAATGTCTTGCCGCACGTCTTACAAATCTGTGGTGCTGGTGGCATGGGTTTACCCTCCTGGTGATTAATCAAGACTACGATTGTAATACAGGGCATAAGTGGCTATCAGTTTGAGATACTGTCGCGTCAACGCGAAGACATCTGTCTTTGCGTCTGTTTGAGGTGCTGTGTTGAGAAGTCCTTCCGCCCATTCTCGTATCTCGGGTGCTTTGCTGGCGAGATTGCGGCCTATTTGATATGCAAGCATAGGCTGCCAAACCAGTTTGCTCACATCCCCACGTTCTACCTGCTCATGCATGACTCCAAAATCAAGAAGATTTCGCACAAACTGCTTGGATACCGTCATGCTATCCCGCTCACCTGCCAGCCATCCAGTCAGGGGCTTGATACTGGATTCCCAAAGCGTATCCAGGGATCTCCAGCTGATAACCGTGTCAAACAACGCAACAGCTGATTTACCCTCGCTTTCCTTGGCTTTGCTCAACAAGTTGTCTGCCTGTTCTATCGCTTTACCTATGGGATATTTTGGCTTGCAAAACGATATACCAGCAGATAGATGGACAGCAGGGTTTGCTGTGTATTCAGTAAATTCAGATTCGATATCCCTTGCGGCATCGATAACACTATCCCATGGTCCGATGATCAATAAATCATCTCCGCCGGCATACGTTACATACAAATTAGGATAATGCTCCGAGATATATGCATTTAAATATCCGCTAAAAAAAAGATCCATTGATCTCGATAGTGTCGCGATACGGGATATACTATCGAATTGCATGCTTTTCGTATCTTCTTGTTTCAGACCAGTGGCAGCCAGCAAGCCAAGATCATCCACGTCTGCCTTTAGCACCCCGAGCATTTGATTGCCGCTAGATCGAGATGCGATCATCTGGAAATCAACCGGCTGTTTGACCTCATAAGGGATGTAATTAGACACAAATCGCAATGAAAATGGATACTTTAAGGATCGTGAACTCAAATCAGCAAGCTTGGGATTGAGAACCAATAATTTGGTTGATTCGGCGATAGTATCTGGTGCTTGTCTCGCTATAGAAAACCGACTATTTAATGATTCATAGTCCTCATCTTTTCCTATAGTGACAAATAATGTTGTCTGATTCGCAAGCTTCTTCCCAATACTAATGTCCTGTTGGCATTTAAAACAAATAGCATCTTTTTCATTATCCATATCATCTAATCCGACAGCTGGATATTTTCTGCAATACGAACATACCGCTTTCCCATCGTATGAAACCGGTATGATTGGCTCTTTACCATGGTGCAACCCAAGTGGGTGTAATTTAGTTTCTGCGAGGACTTCATTTGCATGCGCAATAATACTGCCAAATTTCTTAAAATCGTTACCTGCAAATGGTCTAGACAGAGCCAAATGCAACCGAAGTTCGCCATTAAACCTTTGAAGCGAAGAAGTATCGATTCTTTCCTGCAGGGATGCGTAATATGATTCTATTTCTGGAGTATTTGGAACCAGAAGATAAAATTTACCTCCTCCATTAAGAATGCTATTCCATGCCGGTAAGTTAAGATCAGACATAACACTGGTAGCGATATCTTCCAAAAGGATCTGGACATAAAACGATCGTGCTCTGAGCCTACGAGCCATAGATTTGGTTTTATGCATATCGTAGATGTAGGATTGTATACCCGCAAGATCACATATCAATACCCTGAATTTTTCGTCTGAGTCATTAATATCATCAATATCTTCTACCGATTTAGTTGTAACAGCATGGTAATCATAAATGCATGCCGCTATTGCGGCTGATGAACGCATATGATCGTACAATGAGACATCCGGCTGAGGTTCCTGAGTGTTGGCAGGAATGCACCACAGATAATTGTATGCCAAAATATCAAGAGAACTGACTAGGGCGGGAAACGATAATTTTTGTTGAATCAGTGTCGTAAAATCCTTAATAAACCCATCTTCGATCAAAGTATCAATACTACCGCTCACTGATGAAGGCACGGCTGGAAATATCGACTTTCTTCTTAATTCCATTGGCTGATACTGATAAACATGATCCATTTCCGTTTCATTAGAACCAAGATTTAATCTCTGGAAAACTGAGTGCATACGCTTAGAAACCTCACCATCCTTTACCCCTCGTTCACTTGAACTATAATTGTCAGCTCGTGATACGATCAAAGCTAATGAACGCATCAATCCCTTCTGCAAAGAATGCACATTCTGGTCTGCAGGAAATGACACGCCTTCATGATGTTTCTGAACCAAATGCATCAGCAAGGCTGTATTATCTGCTGATCCCAAAATCTCAGTCCAACTCTCCTGTAAATCGTCATGCATCAAAAAAGCCCTGCCGACTTCCGGATGTTTCCCGGGGGCAGGACTTCCTCTCTGAATAGCTTTTCCAATATCATGCAAGAATGCCGCAAGGATAACAATGTCTCGCTGAGATACAGGTGTGCTCATGATGACCTTTGTTTAAATTGCGAGCTACGGAGTTGATTGTAGGTCAAATGTTGTTCAAATGTCTATATATGATTGACGAATCTGGATCTATATGCGTATAATCTAATCGTAAGGTTGTACTTTCACCTTCGAGCGGAGTAGGTAACAAGCATCAGACTACAGCAAAGGGGCCCAGGCTGAGAGCCCCGGGAAGATGCGTTACACGAATGGACTTGAAGGGTTCCCGACTCAATATCGGGACGGTTTCCACCGTTAGCAGGATAGCTAGTAAAATCACAATTTTCAGTTTTTAATGTACAAATTGAGAGGAGCTAGCGATAGAGCATGGTCCAAAGGACCATACAGCAAGGTGGCACCACGAAGGCTAGAAACCTCTCGTCCTTAGATTCACGATTTAGTGGATCAAGGGCGAGAGGTTTTTTTGTTGTCACAGTAACAGATGTTACGAGTAGCGCGACGAGTTACGAGTTATCAATTACAATTACTATTTATTCTCCAAGGATACCTATGAAATACTTTTCTATCGATCCTAGCAAGATCAGCTACCGGAAAAAGATCCTGCATAATAGCTTGAGCATCTATGAGCTGTTCAAGCGTGCATATCAGACGTTCGACTCGGTTGTGTATCTCGAGTCGCTCGGCGAGTACAGCAATTTTTCACGCTATAGCATCTTACTGTTTGACCCGTATGCGCATGTAGAGGCGTTCGATAACAGTTTGCGCATTGACGACCGCGAGTTCATGGTTGAGAATCCGTTTGATGAACTGCGTGAGTTAAAAGAAATCAAAGTGGATAGCTACGAGTATTGCGGTGGCTTGTTCGGCTACATAAGCTATGAAGGCACCAAGTATCTAGATGCCGTATCTGGTTTCAGGCAGAACGAAGCGTTTGCTGATTTCGAGTTTGGGCTGTTTCTCGACGGCGTGCTCTATGACAAGCAGACTGGCGAGCTGAGCTATTTTTATCTCCTCGAGGATCGCAGCCAGTTGGTTGAAAAGTTATCAAAGCAAACACTACAGTTAGAAACATTTAGCTACGAGGACCTCGGTCCAAATACCAGCCAGGACGAGTATGTCGCTATGATTAATCAGTGCAAAGAGCATATTAATGCAGGTGATATCTTTCAAGTCATTATGTCAGTGCAGTTTCAGTATAGGCTCAAAGGTTGCAATATGCTCGTGTATGACCGACTGCGGGAGATTAATCCGTCTCCCTATCTTTCCTACATAAAGTTTGGCAAACGCGAAATCATCACCTCGAGTGTCGATTTGGTCACGCGGGTACGACGTGATCCGACCGGTCTGATTGGCCGTCGCATTGAGAACTTTGCCCTGGCTGGCACGACTGTCAGGGGCAACACCCCGGAGGAAGACGACCGTTTATTTCAGGAACTCGTGAAAAACGAGAAGGAGCGCGCCGAGCATATGATGCTCGTTGACCTCGGTCGCAATGATATCGGCCGGGTCTGCAAGTTCGGTTCAGTGCGTGTTACCCAGTTGATGATCCCCAAGCGCTTCAGCCATGTGCAGCATATCGAGAGCCAGATAGAGGGGGAGGTTATGGAGGGGGCGGATATGTTCGACTGCGTCAAGGCAACCGCTCCCATGGGAACGGTTACTGGTGCGCCCAAGATCGAAGCCATGAAGATCATTAATAAGTTGGAAAAAGCACCGCGTGGTCCCTATGCCGGCGAGCTGGGTGGATTCGGCTTTAATGGCGATTGTATTTTTTCCGTCGGCCTGCGCAGTCTGTTCATTTCCGGCGAGCAGGCGTATGCGCAAGTAGGTTCTGGTGTCGTATACGATTCGACTGCAGACTATGAATATCGCGAGATTCTCAGGAAGGGGAAAGGGATGCTTGCTGCTATGAAATTAGCTGCAGCTGCGAGTTAGTTTTAAGTTTTCAGTAGTCAGTTTTCAGTAATCAGTTTTCAGTTATTAGTTATCAGTAGCGCAGGAGGATACAATGCAGGATTTCAAAAAATTAAAAGTATGGGATAAGGCACATTGCTTCGTGCGGACACTATACGGAGTAACTACCAAATTTCCTAAAGAAGAGATATATGGTTTAACGAGTCAGCTGCGGCGTTCAGGTGTCTCGATACCTGCTAATATTGCCGAAGGCTGCGGAAAGGGTGGAAAAAAGGAGTTCTCCCGCTATCTAACGATCGCTTTTGGATCAGCGTGTGAAACAGAGTATTACCTCATCCTGGCTTGTGACTTGGCCTATATTTCCCATGAAGCATATGTCGAGTATGAAAAGGATATACAAGAAATCAAAAAGATGCTTGCGGCTTTATTATCCAAACTTACTACTGACAACTGAATACTGAATACTCACGGGGATATCTATTCAGGAGAAAAAGATGCTCACAGTAATCATCGACAACTACGATTCGTTTACTTTCAATCTTTACCAGTTTGTAGGAGAATTGGGCGGGAATCCGGTTGTGTACCGGAACGATGCGATAACGCTTAAACAAATACAAAGCATGCAGCCGACCCATGTCATCATTTCTCCCGGCCCGGGTGATCCTCGCGATGAGGCGTATTTCGGCGTCTGTGCGCAAGCCATACTGGAACTTGGTCCCAGGATACCGTTGTTGGGCGTCTGCCTTGGACATCAGGGTATTGGACATGTATTCGGTGGAAAAGTAGTGCGGGCGCCACAGATCATGCATGGCAAGACGAGCATGATTAAGCATAGCCGGTCGGGAATATTTGCCAGGATCAAGTATCCGGTTCAGGGTATGAGATATCATTCGCTTATCGTGGAACGGGAGAGTCTACCGGAGTGTTTGCAAATAACTGCTGAGCTGGATGACGGCATGATTATGGGTATGAAACACAAGATCTTTCCGATTCACGGGATTCAGTTTCATCCCGAGTCAGTAGGGACGCCGGAGGGGAAAAAGATAATCAAGAATTTCTTAGCAATCAGCCATTAAAGGGAGAAGCCCATGTCATACAAGAAAAACGATCACGTCAACGAGATGGAAAAGCAGCTCAAACAGCTGAAGCTCGCATATGAGTTAGTGTCGCATCCGGCAATCAAAACAGTCAAGGAAGGGCTCGATTTCCTCGGCATTCCTCCGGAACAGGGTGTGTCTACGTTGCTCGTCAAACAGGATGGTGCATATCGGACGGTTATCCGGCGTGACGATCACAAAGTGGATTTCAAGAAGATCAAAAAAAATCTCAAGGTGAAAAATCTTCAGGTAGCGACTGCAGAGGAAGTCCTCGAGGTGCTTAGGTGTGAAATCGGCTATGTTTCGCTGTACAATCCCCAGTTTGTGCCGTTGATCGATGCAAGCATCATGGAGGTCGGACAGGTGTATGGCGGGACCGGCAGTCCCTTTTTTGATCTCAAAATTTCCCCAGCTGACCTGGTTACGCTTGTGGGAGGGGAATTGGCAGATATCGCCGGGGAACAGATCGACTACCCCGAAGAATTGTCATTTCAGCATGATGTGCGTATGGTGATGGAACCAGCGATCAGGGAGCGTTTTCCCGAGTTCGACTTTGTTATTCTTCCCGTTTATGGCGTAACGATCGACCGCCCGACTGGGGTTATGACTCGCGAGCTTTATGACGCCCATCTGGACAGCGGGGGCCGCGACAAGCTGTATGACCGGCCGGAGCTCGCAAACTTTCGGGCGTTGTTCTCCGCACTGGGCATAGATCCACAGGTAACACCGCCGGCAGTAGAAGCGCTGCTCAGGCATCATGATGAAACAGGGATCGTGCCAGAAGTAAATAATATCGTTGATATCCAGAATGCTGAATCAATCAGGAGCCTGATTGCTATGGGCATATTCGATCTGGATACAATTAAGGGAGATATTTGTCTGCGTTATACCGAGGCCGGTGAGGAATTTAAGCCGCTCGGCGGAGGGGTGGAGCGTTTGCCAGCAGGTGTCGCAGTCATCTCGGATGAAGAAAAGGTACTATCCCGTATTTATACTGATTCCGAGTACCAGAGAGTTACAAAAAGAACTAAAAATATTGTGATCGTAGGTGATAAAGTCCCGGGTATCCCGTATGAGGACGTAGAAAAAGCGGTGCTGCGGGTTGGTAGAGAGATTGCTGCACATGCAGGCGGGCAGCTTGGTACACTAGCTCGCACAGTAGTCGCTGCGCCAACATATACACCGGCGCGGGTGAAAAAGCATTATTCTATTCTGACCGGCATTACGCCCTCGGGTAGTGGTGAAATCCACATCGGTAATTACTTCGGGGCAGTCGTGCCATTCCTCGAGCTTGCGCAGCAGGCGGATCGTCTGTACTTCTTCATGGCTGACCTGCATGCGCTGACGACAGTCCAGGATCGCAAACAGCTCCAAAAGAATGTTGAGACACAAATTCTTTCTTATCTTGCCTGCGGATTTGATCTGAACAAAGTCATGTTTTACCGCCAGTCTGACATCCCCCAGCATACCGAACTGCAGAGTATCTTCAATAACATCACGCCACTCGGACTCATCAAGCGCTGTCATGCTTACAAGGACAAGCTGCAGAAAGGCATGGATGAGGATGAGGTGAATATGGGATTGTTCAACTATCCGGTACTCATGGCGGCGGATATCCTGCTGTACGATCCTGATTATGTTCCGGTCGGCGAAGACCAGCGCCAGCATATCGAGGTGGCGCGCGATATCGCCGATGCGTTTAACAAAAAGTTTGGAAAAACATTCAAGCTGCCTGATATCTATAATATCAAGGAAACCGCTAAGCTGATCGGCACGGACGGGGAGCGCAAGATGAGCAAGTCACTCGGGAATTACATCAGTATATTTGAGGATGAAGCAGTGATCAAAAAGCAGATTATGGGTTGTTTTACTGATCCAAAGCGGATACGGGCGACTGATCCGGGAACGGTCGAGGGTAACCCGGTTTTTATCTATCATGATCTCATCAATCAGGATAGAGCACAGGTTGCTGAGCTGAAGGATCGGTATCGTGCCGGAAAAGTTGGAGATGTTGAGGTTAAGAATTTGCTTTTTGAAGCACATCTCAAGCGGTTTGCCACAGAACGTGCCCGCTACGCCCAACTGCAGGAGTCGCCGGAAATGGTCAAGAAGATACTTGAGGAGGGTGCTGATAAGGTGCGTACGCAGGCGGTTGATAAGCTGTTGCTCGTGCGTGACCGCATCGGGCTGACAAATCGGTATTCGTTTTACAGATACAAGAGCTTAGAGACTAGAATCTAGGAACTAGAATATAGAATATAGAATATAGAATATAGAGCTACGATATTAGGGACAGGAAACATGTTGAAAGAGATAATCGAGCAAGTTGTGAACGGATCTGATCTGACGCAGGAGCAGGCACGGCAGGCGCTATTATCTGTCATGGACGGGCAGGCGAGCGAGGCAGAGGTAGCCGGGTTCTTGGTCGCCCTGCGTAGCAAGGGCGAAACAATTGCTGAGATCAGCGGTATGGCGCAAGCAATGCGAGAAAAATCCGTCAGGGTTTCCGTGGATTTTCCGGTTTGTGATACCTGTGGGACCGGTGGGGATGGAAGCGGAACCTTTAACATTTCGACCGCAGTCGCGATTGTTCTTGCAGCTGCAGGCGTACGCGTTGCCAAGCACGGGAACCGGGCCATAAGCAGCCGGGCGGGGAGCGCGGATGTGCTGCAGGCGCTGGATATCCGTATCGACCTTGCACCGGAACATGCAGAGCAGGCTCTGGAGCAACAGGGCTTCGCTTTCCTTTTTGCTCCTGACTATCATCCAGCTATGAAGCATGTCATGCCAGCCCGCAGGGCGCTGGGTATTCGTACTGTCTTTAATATCCTCGGCCCGCTCACCAATCCGGCTCACGCAGCTCGCCAGGTGATCGGGGTGTTCGATCCAGTTCTGACTGAACCGCTGGCGTATGTCTTGCAGCAACTTGGTACACAGCGTGCCCTGGTTGTGCACGGCAGCGGATTGGATGAGATAGCAGTTCATGGTCCGACCCAGATCAGCGAGCTGAATAAGGGAATCGTTCGTACCTACATGATACAACCTGAACAATTCGGTATAACGCGATCGCATTCGCTAGATGATCTAAAAGGCGGTGACGCCCAGAAGAATGCGCAGCGTATTCGAGACATATTTGCAGGCGAACAGGGAGCTGGACGGGATGCTGTTTTGCTGAATGCGGCCGCTGGACTGATGGTCAATGATCTGGCTGAATCTTTGGAGCAGGGGGTGCAGCTATCACGGAAAATTATCGACAGCGGCACGGCAGCCGCAAAGTTGGAAGCATTAATAGCGTACGGTAAATAAAGATGCTAAGAAAGACAGGTACCATTATTGATCAGATTGTGACTCACAAGCAGGAAGAACTTGCCGCTCGCAAGCGTGAGGTGTCTCTGGTTGAGCTTAAAGCACGCGTGGCTGACACGCCATTAGCTGCAAGAGATTTCGAGCAGGCTTTGCGAAAAAGCAGGATGGGTGGAGATATATCCCTTATCGCTGAGATAAAAAAAGCTTCCCCTTCTGCAGGAGTGATCTGTGGGGGTATTAATCACACGTTGTTGGCACAGCAGTTCGAGGCAGGCGGTGCTGATGCGCTGTCTGTTCTAACCGACGAACGTTTTTTTCAGGGCAGACGAGAATATGTGCAGGACATACGATTGGTGACTGCTTTACCACTGTTACGAAAAGATTTTATTATTGATCCCTATCAAATATATGAAACAAAACTATACGGCGCAGATGCGTATTTGCTTATCGCATCAGTGCTGGAGAGCGGTTTGCTCGCAGAACTGTTGGCTTTGGGGCAGGAATTAGGATTGGCTTGCCTGCTGGAGACGCATACCGAAGCTGAGATGGAAATTGCCTTACAGACTGAGGCGCGGATTATCGGTATCAATGCGAGAGATCTACGAACCTTTCGGGAAGATTTACAGGTGGTCGAGCGTTTAGCCCGTATGGTTCCGAGTGATCGAATTCTGGTTTCTGAGTCTGCGATTAAAGCAAGGGCAGATGTTGAGCGCGTTAAAAACGCTGGGATATCTGTAATCCTGGTGGGGACAAGCTTGATGAAAGCAAATAATCCTGCGAAACGTATAAAAGAATTGAAGGGTAAGATAGAGACTTGAGATAGAGACTTGAGATAGAGATTTGAGATAGAGATTTGAGATAGCGAAGGAAAAAATGTTTAAATTTGAAAAATTAAATGTTTGGCAAAAAACAATTGATCTTGCGATTGAGATGGAGGATGTCGTCGAAGGGCTACCGACAAAAGAGAGATATTGTTTGTCTGATCAGCTAAGACGGGCAATTTTATCAATCTCCACTAATATTGCAGAAGGAAGTGGAAGGGAAGGTGAAAAAGAATCGAAGCATTTTTATAATATTGCAAAGGGTTCTGTATATGAATCGGTTAGTTTGCTTCGGGTAGCTATGGCAAAGGGTTATATTGGGCATGAAGTCTATGCAGAATTTTATAAACAACTAGAAGAGATAGCCAAGATGTTAACGGGTTTATTGAGGAAATAGTTGATGGCAATCAAAGCTCAAATCTCTATCTCGAATCTTAGATCTCCCAAGGTAAAGATCTGCGGGATTACTGATATTGAAACAGCACTGTTCTGTGTGGAACAGGGGGTTGATTATCTTGGTTTTGTCCTTAGCATGTCTGATACGCCTCGTTATCTCACCTCCGAGCAGGCTTGTTCGCTAATTTCCCAGCTCAAAGCTCAAAGCTCAAAGCTGATGGCAAAATTAGTTGGCGTTTTTGTCGACGAACCTGCAGATGTTGTTGACGCTGCTGCAAAGAATTGCCGTTTTGATATCGTACAGCTGCACGGCAGTGAAAGTCCCGAATACTGTCAGCATTTTCGTGATGAAGGATATAAGGTTTGGAAAACGTTTCGATTGCCTGCAGCAGATGATGGTAATGTATCAACCACAGAGATCACGGAGAACACAGATATTATAAGCAGGATACAAACATACTTTGGATCTGTTGATGCGATGCATTTTGATGCGTATTGCAAAAAACGTTCCGGAGGCGGATTCGGTAAAACATTTGATTGGGATTTGGCCATTGAACTGAAAAAAAGCGTACAGCGTGAAGCGCATCGCGTACTGCTTGTTATGGCCGGAGGGTTACGGGTTGATAACGTCTTGGAAGCAATTAAGGTTGTTCAGCCGGATATTGTCGATGTGTCGAGTGGGGTCGAACGTATCGCTGGTGTCAAAGATCGTGATCTGATTCGTGAATTTTTAGTTAGCATAAGGTCCAGTTATTAGTCTAAGGATACATATGTCCGTCAGTCGCATTACTGTTTTTGTGGAGCCAAAGCCGGAGAATATCATAGCAGTTACGAAATGTATCGGCGATGCCGGAGCAAATGGGGTAACCATGTTATTGAATCGTACGCATGGCGGGGACGTGATCAGATTTTTCGTAGATAAACCAGCGGAAGCATTCGCTGCCCTTGAGGCAGCGGAATACATGGTCAAGCGTGATGAATTTATTGCGGTTGCTATCGATGATATACCCGGTTCACTTGCCCGGTTTCTCCATCTGATCAAAGATGCCAGGATCGATTATGATTATCTCCAGGTATTTCCGAGTGGGAAGGATGCTGATTGCGCCATCGTGATTTTTGATGCCTGCGAATCCGCTATAGGAGAGACTTTATCATCACATGGTTTCAGGATGCTTGCTGCGAGCGAATTGACCTGATCAAGATAAAAGTTGTCATCCCATAGGAAAAACAGGGCAGGCTGGTTCAGAGCAATATAAACACTAAGACGTAAGGGGTATCATGGGTAAACTTTTTTTTTCAACTAACTATGATGCAGATACTGGCGGGCATTTTGGAGAGTTTGGTGGACGCTACGCGCCAGAATTGCTCATGCCGGCGCTGAAAGAATTAGAGCAGGCGTACCTTTCTGCCAAGCAGGATCCGAATTTCGAGCAGGAGCTGATGGACCTGTATGCTAATTATTCTGGCAGGCCGACGCCGCTCTATCATGCGGTGAATCTGTCTCAGCAGCTGGGTGGGGCGCAGATTTTCATCAAGAACGAAGGGATTAATCATTCAGGTGCTCATAAGATTAACCATTGCCTTGGGCAAGCGCTGCTCGCAAAACGCATGGGTAAAAGGCGTTTGATTGCCGAGACGGGAGCAGGGCAGCATGGGCTGGCTACGGCAACGGTGGCCGCCAAGTTTGGCTTCGCTTGTACGGTGTTCATGGGAGAAGTCGATATAGCCCGTCAACGACCGAATGTCTTCTGGATGGAACAGCTTGGCGCTGAGGTGCGGTCTGTATCCTTCGGCAGCAGAACTTTGAAAGATGCGGTTAATGCTGCTCTTAAAGATTGGTTTTCTTCGGTGGAAGACACGCATTACGTGCTTGGATCCTGTCTCGGACCCCATCCTTTCCCTTCCATGAACCGGGATTTTCAGGCGATCATCGGGCTTGAAGTCCAAGAGCAGATTCAGCAGTACGGTTTCGCGAAGCCTGATTACCTTGTCGCCTGCGTGGGCGGCGGCAGCAATGCCATGGGCCTTTTTAACACGTTTCTCGATGACGATGCAGTACAGATCATCGGTGTGGAAGCCGGAGGACGCGATGTTGGAATGCTTGGGGAGCATGCGGCGCGTTTTCAGGGCGGACGCCCTGGAGTTGTAGAAGGCTATAAATCCTTTTTTCTGCAGAACGGCGACGGTCAGATTGCCGCGACCCATAGTGTATGCGCCGGGCTGGATTATGCAGGCATTGGTCCGCAGCTTGCCTTCCTGAAACAGGTTGGCCGGGTCAGGATGACCTACGCGCTGGATACAGAAGCGATAGCAGCTTTTAAACTATTAGCGCAAACTGAGGGGATTCTGCCGGCGCTTGAATCTGCGCATGCGGTTGCTGAAGCTATAAAGCTTGCTCCTACTTTAGGAAAAGATAAAACTATCGTAGTCAATCTGTCAGGTAGGGGAGATAAAGATATTTTTATTGTGACTGAGGCTCTGGGTGATGCAAAATGGTTGGAGTTCCTCCGGTCCAAGGTCGGGCAGGCTGAACAGATTAGCACGAAAGGCAGGAAATGAATCGCATAGCAAACCGTTTGGCAGTATTGCGCACAGGAAAGCGTATCGGACTCATGACCCATGTGGTTATCGGATATCCAAGCCTAGAAACGAGTCTCGAATTGGTTAAACTAATGGCAGAGGAAGGGGTGGATTTCGTGGAAATGCAGTTGCCTTTTTCCGATCCGGTCGCGGACGGTCCTACTCTCATGCGTGCCAATGAAGCAGCTCTTTCCCAGGGAGTGACGGTTGCTGATTGCCTGGCAACAATCAGGAGGATTCGCACAGCGGTAGATATCCCGTTGTTCGTGATGAGCTACTACAATTTGCTCTATAATTACGGGACGGAGCGTTTCTGCGCGGATGCGCAGGCTGCGGGTGTGGATGGTCTGATCATCCCGGATATGCCTCCGGATGAAGAAGAACGGGAAAAACTTTTTGCTCTCTGCGATGCCCACCAGTTGATCAACAGTACATTCGTTTCGCCAGCCTGTTCAGATGCACGGCTGGCGGAGATAGCCGGGCAGTGCCGCGGGTTTACGTATTGTTTTTCTACTTATGGCATTACCGGCGCACGCGAGGAGCTAGATCCACGGCTGCCTGCCTATCTACAGCGTGTACGACGGCTTCTACCCGGGGCGCTGGCTGTCGGCTTCGGGATTAAAAAACATGAACATATTACAGCTTTGCAGGGAAAAGCCGATGTGGCGATCGTCGGTAGTGCGCTATTGGATGCTTATACCCAGGCTGTGCAGGATAACGGATTAGAAGCAGTCAGATTATGTATCAGGGATTTATTATGCGAAAATGATTGACCTTCCCCCTAAGATGAGGTATATAATACACGGCTTATTAATTATCCAGTAAAAAGGGAGAATGTATGCAAAAAGCACTCCGTTGGGCAGTACCTCTTCTTGCTGGTACACTTCTGTTTACAGGTTGCGAACTGTTCGAGAAGGGTACCGTCAAGCCGAGCGCTGCCAAAGACGAACCAGAGAAAACGTTGCAGGAAAGCATGACGCGCGCAGAGGAAATCAAAAGTTCTACCACCACCATCAAGCTCGATGTGGATGCTGAGATGGAAGGCCAGGAGGTTTCCGCTGAGCTCAACATGACTGCCAAGACCGATTCCAGCGACGAAGAGAACATGCTGGCAGAGATGAGCATAACCGGTAATGTTGATGCCGGCGCGCAGGGTAGTATTACGCTCAAGGAAATCCTGATGAAGGTGGTTGACAACAAGATGTATATGAACATCGGCGGTTTGGAGATCGGCGGTATCGAAGGCGGGGATGAGATGATAGCCATGTTTGAGGATTATTTCAACAAATGGTATGTGATTGATCCTGAGAGCGATGCCTTCAAGGAGATGGTGGAAACCACCGGGGTAGTCAATACCGAGGAAAGTGAATTAACTCCCGAACAGACTGCTCAGGTTCTTGAGATCGTCAAATCTTCCGACGTATTTGCCAATGTCAAGTATGAAGGGGAGGAAACTGTTGATGGCGTCAAGTGTGTGAAGTTCAGTTTTAGTGGTCTCGATGCCAACAAGGTTATCGAGATGATCAACAAGATCGGCGCAATCGTGGCTCCTGATGAGTACGAAGGACCGGACGAGGATGAAGCGGCAGAATTCAAGGAAGGTCTTGATATGCTCAATACCACCGGCGCTATTTGGGTCGGTCAGGATGACGGCTATGTCCACAAGGTTCAGGTCGGCATGGATGTTGACCAGGATGGCCAGAAAGCAACGATCGGTGTTGAGATGACAGTGTCTGACATTAACAAGGATGTAAAGGTCGAAGCACCTGATGATGCCACAGATTTCATGGAAACTGTCCAGGAACTCATGATGCTGTTCATGGGCGGGACTGACTATACCGATTATTCTGATTACGGGTATGATGATTATTCCGGCTATACCGACGAGGAACTGGAAGAATACATGAATATGCTTGAGACGATGCAATAATCGTTCGGTAGCATATATTGGATGTAATTGGGAGGCGGTCGCCAGAGGCGACCGCCTCTATTTTTTTGAAAAAAGACGCTGACAAACCGCCTTTTTTTTGGTATAATTAAATGATTCGAATTGTCATTCAAAAAATAAAAAAGGAAATTCATGAAACGCGCTACAGAAAAGGCATCACACTACCTGCAGGTAGTCTGGATCGCTCTAGTGAGTCTGCTGGTCTGGGCAGCTGTATCCGGAGTAACGGCTGCCTATAGTGAAGCAACAGATCCTGCCGGTACAGTTTTCATAACCTGGCCAGCTGATGGCGAAATACTGACAGGGAAGATTACCGTAGAGGCTCAGACAGATGCTGATACCGATAAAGTTGAATTTTACCTTCAGCCAGAACAAGCCAGCGACATGGAATATCTGGGACGTGGTCAGAAAGCAGGAGCAGCACTGTGGATTTTTGAATGGGATACTACCTTTACTGCAGACGGGAGCTATACGTTGTTTCCCCGAAAATATACCAGCGCAGGTACGCTTGTCATGGGTGAGAGTGTTGCTGTAACCGTTGAAAATACGGCAAATGACGATGATCCGGCTGACTCTGACCCAGACGGAACTGATCAGAATCCGGATGAGACGAATAATACATTCACGATCCTTTCTCCGGCTGCGGATTCAAACCAAACCGATGCTTTCTCGGTGGCTGCTGCGGATACAGGTCTTGCAGCAACGCGGTTCTATCTGCGCGATTCGACAGCTGAGAATGTGTATTATTTAGGAAATGGCGAGAAAAATGCTCAGGGTTTGTGGGAAATAACAGCCAGCTTGACACGTATACCTGCTGGCAGTTATTCGTTGTATGCAGTTGGTGAGGATGCACAGGGTAATCAGGTGCAGACTGACACTATACGCATAACAATTCAGGGGAATGCATCAACTGACGTTGTGGTTGATCCCGGTATGGTCGCGGATGACCGTCTTTCTGAAGTCACTGCCAGTGAGATGGCAGCATTAATGCCCAAAAACGCCAATCAGGGACAGGACGCCCAGCAATTAATGCGTTTGCCGGTTTTGGCTAATGTACAGGTGTCGTCTGTACAGCTTAAAAGAGGAACCGGAGATGCTGCTACGGAGGAAATTCTGGATAGAGTGATCTTTGCCGGTCATGCCATGCCGGACGTGACAGTAACACTCCACGTTTTCAGCGACCCGATTATCGCCACGACTAAAACAGATGAGAACGGTAACTGGGTGTATGTGCTCGAAAACGGGCTTGAGGAGGGAACGCACGAGGTATATATCGCTGTCAATGACGCAAACGACAAACCGGTTGGCAGAAGCGCTCTCTATGAATTTTTCGTCAGTACTGCCATGGCAGCAGACAATCAGCTGGAACAAATTACAGATGCCGGGAGAGGATCAAGCAGCTGGATGTTGCGAACGTATATGTTCATAGCAGTCGGAGTAGTTGTTCTGCTTTCGGTTTCGGTCTTCATCCTGCACCGCCTGAGTAAACGGAAAACCGCCTAATTTTTTTACTATATACCTAGATGGTAACAAAAATAAAAACATGTTGCCTGAACGGCTTGAAGCGTCTGCTGGAAGGTTTGAGTAAATATGTGCAGTTTCTGCAACATAACCGGCAGATGCTTTATGCCATTATTCTCATCATCCTCGTACCGCTTATCCTTGCTGGTAACACTTTTTTCGTCGTCGATGGCATGGGGAAAAATATGGATTATGAGTTACGGTTGAAAGCCGAGCTGGCTGGCAGCATCATTGCTACGTATAGTTCTGATATACTCGATAAACAGGAATCTATTCAAAGCAAGCTGGAAGAAGTCGTCAACCAAAGTCTGTACGGTACAATCCGGCAGGCGGAAGTGCTCGTACCCGAGGGTGATGATTATAAAGTATTCGCATCCACGGATACAGAGCGGCTTGGTGAAATATTGCCACAGTGGCATTATGCTTTTGTTGATCATGAAGACCAGGCTATTGCTACACTATTTACTACGTATGGTGATGCGGGAGAGGAGCGTGTCTGGAAGGTTGTGACACCGATCCATGGCAGTGATGCTGATACAGTGGGTTTGGTCGAGATTAGCGTCTCAACGCGGCATATCGACGTCCAGACGCGCAGTGTGCTGGTTAAATCGTTTATTGTCCTTCTGGGATCGGTAGTTATTGTTTTACTGCTGATCGCAACCAATGCGCAATTATTCGAATATGCGGTGCTGTTCCACAAGCTCAAGGAAGTAGACGAAATGAAGGATGAGTTCATCTCTGTAGCATCACATGAGCTAAAGACGCCGGTAACCGCAGCGAGGGGCTTTCTCGATCTGGTCCAGCAGCAGATTAAAGAAGATACAACCAATATGGTCGGGGACCAGGTACGGGGAGATATTGACAAGGCAGTGCAGTGCCTTGATCGGCTATCGGAACTTGTTGCTGATCTGCTGGATGTGTCGCGTATCGAACAGAACCGGCTGAAAGTAGCCATGGAATTGATTAGCATGACCCAGATCGTGGATGAAGTAGTAAGTGATATGAAATTAACTGCGGAAAACAAAGGGATTTTTCTCATGGTAGAGAAACCCTCGGTAGATGTACCAGAAATCATGGCAGATGAGGGGAAATTACGTCAGGTGGTGACCAATATCATCGGGAATGCCATCAAGTATACATTCGAAGGACGGGTGGAAGTCATCATTAATACCACCTGGGAAAGCGTCATGCTGAATGTAAAAGACACCGGGATCGGCATGTCAGCCAAAGACAGGGAACGGCTATTTGAAAAATTTTATCGGGTCAAGAATCGGAAAGCCAAGGATGTAGTGGGAACAGGGCTTGGTTTATGGATCACTAAACAGCTCGTTGAGATTATGGGAGGGAAGATATACGTCGATAGCATCGAAGACGTAGGTTCTGAATTTACCATCGAATTCCCTATCTACCGTCCTGACGGAAAAAAAGCCAAAAGGGAGGAAAACCATGAGTGACGATGAGAAAAAAAAGCATCAGACAAAAAAGATCAGCAGTTTCGGGGACATTCAAGTACTGATGATCGAAGATGATCCGTATTTGCGCGAGTACTATCGGAGGATTCTAGAGAGAGAGGGAGCACAGGTAGAAACAGCGGATGACGGTGATGATGGTTTGGCAGCGATTCAGAGGCACACTGCAGATATAATTCTTCTCGATGTGATGCTGCCGGGGATCACCGGCATTGAAATACTGCAAACCGTTCGTGCTAAAAAGATCGAGGTACCCCCAATTATTATGCTTACGGATCTCGATCAGCCGGGCGTTGAAGACAAAGCCAGGGAGATGGGTGCCTACGATTACCTCGTGAAGCACGAAGTCAATGCGCATGATATCAAGAATGTAATTGAAAAAGCCGTCGGGCTTTGAAATAAGCGAACAGAAGATTAGCATACAGAGCTGAACTAGTTGGTTCAGCTCTGTTCTTGTCTGTGATATAGTAGCGCCCGAGGAGGTGCAGCTATGAGAAGACAGATTGTCCAGATACTGGTTGGCATCGGCATTAGTTTATGCGGAATGGCAGCGGCGCTGGCGCTGTCAGAAAATGTCCGGTTGCATAAGGCAGTCGAAGCCCTTTCCGCAACAGCTGATCAGCAGGTAGTGCAGGGAAGGGTGATGGGGACAAACACCGTTAGTGTCGGAGATGAAGGATATGAATCAGCCTGGGTAGAGCAGGTGGCGGGTGGGGATACCCTAGTTCTTGGAGACGGGCGCGTGGTGAAGTATCTGGGGATTACTGTGCCTGAGAATTGCTACCGGCAGGAGGCGTTACTGAAAAATATTTCTCTGGTTGAAGGGAGACAAGTTTTGCTGGAAACAGACGCAGACGATCAGGACGAGCAGGGCAGGCTGCTTAGATATGTCTGGCTTGACGATATGCTGGTCAATGAAGTCATGGTCAGGGAAGGATATGCGTACGCTGAACCATTCGGTCATTCTATCAGGTACGAACGTGTCATCAATCAGGCAGAATCTCTGGCCAGAACACAGAAAGTTGGTTTATGGGGAGCGTGTAGTGTTGAATAGCGATATCTGGCCTATTCACGGGAGAAATTGGATATGGATGCATTCCTACAGAACGAACGCAGCGTAAAACATCATGGTCCGAGTGAGGAGACAGCTGGCTTCCACTACATTACACTCGGAGAAGGTCCGCTAGTCATTCTGGTTCACGGCTGGAACAATAACTGGTATGGTTTCTGGCCGCTGATCGAGCAGCTTTCCGGATGCAGGGTCATGTCAGTCGATCAGCTGGGGTATGGCACATCCGCCAATCTGGCTTCTGCGTATTCTGTTGAGGCTATGGCTGACAGGCTTGCTGATCTGGTAAGAACACTACCAGATACTTATAAGTGCATTGGGGGGTTATCGCTGGGAAGTGCCGTGGTAGCCAGGTTTGCCCAGAAACATGGCGATCTTGTCCAGGGTGCTTTTCTCATGGGACCGCCAATTTTGAAAAAAAAGAGCATAGGATCGGGCTTTTTCCGGCGTATGATGCGCCTGATCGATCGGCATCGCTGGATGTATCCGGTCGGCAAGCGGCTCATATCCAGTGCCCCGTACAGCCATATGACCGCCCGCTTTCTAAACATGTATCGGTATGACCGCCGGCTCATCAGCCGCTATGGGTTATCCGGTCGCAAGCAGGTCCGGGGGGATGCGCTGTTCCAGATGGGAAAAAGTGTCGGCAATTTCGACCTCGCAGCAGCGATCGAGCACACACATATCCCGCTCAGAATCATATACGGCAAACATGACAAGCTCGTTGATCATGCCCGGGCACAGGAGCTTGCCAGGCACCAAGCCAATCTGCAGCTCGTGTATATCGAGAAAGCTGGACATGTCGTCTGTCTGGAAAAACCATCGGAAACAGCTGATGCGATCAGATCATTTTTGCAGGATCTCCAGTTTCCGTTCCAAGATGTATGAGGTATTCATTGACAAATAAATTTTTACACGGTATACTCATATACAGTAGTGCTTTAATATGTTAAAGCGATATTCAGAAAAAGTAGGCAGAGATACAGGACAGACTCGACAGACGAGTCAGCGATCGGGGAAACAACAGGTGCGAGCCCCGGCCTTCCATCTTAGCCGAACACAGCTGGATGCGTGTACCGCAAGGATTACCGGGTGACCGTTATATCTAATAAAGCGTCTGGACAGGTATCTGTCCGGGACGGAAGATGGGACCGCGAGTGGAGCAGCCGCTCGTTCTTTCAATAAGTGAAAGAACGAGCGGCTGCTTTTTTTATGCTTGGTGAATATAGCTCAGTTGGTTAGAGCGCCAGGTTGTGGCCCTGGAGGTCGCCGGTTCGAATCCGGTTATTCACCCCACGAATGTTTCATATCATTTCCACCCCATTTCATATAGGAGTGGCGCAAAAAACGTCTTCTATGGGGGTGATTTTTAATCAATAGCCAGCGTGGTTTTTTCGGATAGTTTGGAAATTAATAGTGAGATGGGACGAGAAGCTAAGAAACGTGACACCAAAAGAAAAAGGAACTAATTTCCTTGAGACAGTTCTGTAAAAAAACATAAAAAATCTCTGTGATCTTTGTGAACTCTGTGGTTAATAGGAAATAATCATGTCAGACAGGTTGAAACTTGCCATACAGTCAAAAGGAAGAATAGGAAATGTCATTCCTGATTTTTTGCGTCGGGCGGGTTTAAATTTCGAAATATTTGACCGCCAGCTCATTTCACGCTGCAGTAATTTTCCCCTTGATCTGCTTTTTGTTCGGCATCGCGATATTCCGGTCTTCGTGGAAGACGGTGCGGCTGACCTCGGGATCGTCGGACAGGATCTGCTTTGGGAAAACAATAACGACGTTGCCGAGCTACTAAATCTTGGTTTCGGTCGCTGCCGGCTGTGTCTGGCTGTCCCAGAGGAGACCAAGTATCGGAAGGCAACGGACTTGAAAGGATTACGGGTTGCGACCAGCCTCCCTAACCTTACTACCGAATATTTCAGTAAAAAATTAATCCCTGTCGAGGTTATCGCAGTTGAAGGGTCAGTGGAGATCGGTCCACGATTAAACATTGCGGAAGCTATCGTCGATGTCGTGGGTACAGGTTCGACACTGGAGATCAACCGGATGCGGATCATTGATGAAATCCTGCGTTCTGAAACGGTGCTGATTGGTAATCAGGAATCGATTATGACCAGGAAAAACCTAGTCGATGAGCTCGTTTTCAGATGTGGCAGCGTCGTTGCTGCGGATACGAAAAAATTGATGCTGTTTACGGTTGCTGAGGATAAGCTCGATGCCTGTTATGCAGTTATCAGTTCAAGCATCGATGTTACGGTTACCAGGGCAAATGGCACGTCAGGTAATCAATTTGTCAGCATACAGCTGGTAGTGGATGAAGAAGAAAGCTGGAGCCTGATGCGTGCTTTAAAGTTGCAGGGAGCAAAAATCATTTTCGTGACTGATATTCAGCGTTTAGTTACCTAATAGAAGGTTTACTATGATCACCATTAAAAAACGTTCAGAGATCTCGCAGGCTGATCTGGATCGGATTATGAAGCGGTCCGGTAATATCATGGAGGAAATCTACGAACGGGTAAAAAAAATTATGACTGATGTGCAGGAGAATGGCGATACAGCAGTCAAAAAGTACACCGAGCAATTTGACGGCACGAGGCTGGATAATTTGCGTGTAAGTCAGGAGGAGATCAGGGCAGCTTATAGCCAAGTGACGCCGGAGTTTATCGCTGGTTTCAAACAAGCCATGGAGAATTCACGCCGGTTTGAAACCAATGCCAAACCGGTCGAGACCAGGACAATCACTGAGGAGGGTATCGAAGTCTGGCGGGAGTGGCGACCGATCGAACGGGTTGGCCTCTACATCCCGGGAGGTAAAGCACGGTATCCTTCTTGTCTCGTCATGACTGCAGTGCCAGCGAAGATCGCCGGCTGCCAAAAGTTCATCGTTTGCACCCCACCGGATGAAAATGGATGCGGACCTGCTGCTACCCTGGTTGCCTGTGATCTCGCGGGCGTAGATGAGATATACAAAGTAGGTGGTGCACAGGCGATCGCTGCTATGGCTTATGGAACAGAAAGCATCCCGCAGGTCTACAAGATTTTCGGTGCTGGCAATACGTATGTCACAGCCGCCAAAATGCTGGCCTTTGGTAAAGTCGATATCGATTTGCCGGCCGGTCCGTCAGAGATCATGATCCTCGCGGACGAGACGGCTAATCCGAAGTTTATGGCAGCTGATTTGCTTTCCCAGTCAGAACATGCGGAGGACTCTGCTTCTGTACTGGTTACTACCTCAGAACAGCTGGCTCAGGATGTGCAGGTTGAAGCAGAACGGCAGATGGCATATCTGGCGTCACGCGAGACAATCGCCACCTGTCTGTCTCGGTATGGCATGATCGTGATTGTGGATTCGCTCGAGGAGGGCACGCAGTTCATCAACGAGTATGCGCCTGAGCATTTGGAGATCGTAACCCGGGATGATGAGAAATACGCCTCGATGATTAATAATGTCGGTTCGATCTTTCTCGGTAATTACTCGACTGAACCAGCCGGGGATTATGCCTCGGGCAGCAACCATGTCCTGCCTACCAATGGTTTTGCTAAAATGTTCAGTCCGCTTTCGACCGAGTCGTTTGGCCGGAAGATCCAATTGCAGCGTTTGAGCAAGGATGGTTTGGGACGGATTCGGAAAGCGATTGCGGCGCTGGCTGATACCGAGGGATTGCCGGCGCACAAAAATGCGAGTGAGGTACGGTTCGAGCAATGAGCAATGAGCGGTGAGGGGGACAGACATCAGACATCAGACGTCAGACATCAGACATCAGACATCAGACATCAGAC